>NZ_JBVIQR010000001.1:0-220421 GCF_055576875.1 Streptomyces sp. NPDC033229
GGTTGATAGGCCAGGTGTGGAAGACCGGTAACGGTTGGAGCTGACTGGTACTAATAGGCCGAGGGCTTGTCCTCAGTTGCTCGCGTCCACTGTGTAGGTTCTGAAGTAACGACCGTGTTGTGTTCCGGTTGGTTAATTTCATAGAGTTTCGGTGGTCATTGCGTTAGGGAAACGCCCGGTTACATTCCGAACCCGGAAGCTAAGCCTTTCAGCGCCGATGGTACTGCATGGGGGACCGTGTGGGAGAGTAGGACGCCGCCGAACAATTATTCAAAAAAGCTCTGTTATCTGAACTTCGGTTCAGATAACAGAGCTTTTTTGTTTCCACGATGCGGTGCGGAGCGTCACCTCGCGTTCACGTCGCGCCGCCACCATCCGCAGGTATGGGGACTGTGGAGTTGCTGACAGCAGCAGGGATCGGATGGGCCGCCGAGGTCATCGTGCCCTCGTACGCCACCACGGAGGCGGCCGAGGCCGTTCGGGCGGCCGGAGCGCTACCCGTCTTCGCGGACATCGACCCGCGGAGCCTGTGCCTCGACCCGGCCGCCGTCACCAGGGCGGTGACCTCGCGAACCGCCGCCATCGTGCCCGTACCCCTCTTCGGACACCCCGTCGACCACGCGGGGCTGCGAGCCGTCGCCCGCGCGCACGGCCTGCTCGTCATCGAACACGACGGAACCGACCAGGGCGACACGGCGGAGCACGACGCCACCCGGGCCGCCATCGCCGCCCGGCGAGCCAACGCCGCCTATTTGGACGCCCGCCTGACGGGTGTTCTGACGCCGGCCCCGGCACCGGGCGCGGAGCACCGCTACCACTCGTACGTGGTGCGCGTGCCCGGGAACGGCCGGCCGGACCGGGACGCGTTCGCGCGGGCCCTGCGGGCCCGGGGAGTGCGGTGCCAGGTGCCCGTACAGACACCGGTCCACCGGACACCGGCGTTCAGGCGGGAGTTGTGGCTGGCGGAGACGGAGCGAGCCGCCGACGAGTGCCTCGCGCTGCCCGTCGACGCGGCGATGACCCGGCGGGAACTGCAGCGGGTCGTATCGGCGTGCAACGCGCTCGGCGGTCTGCTGCCCGTGGCCGCCTAGCTGGTCAAAAGCCCGTGCTGGTCAAAAGCACGTGCGAGAGTCGGGTATGCTTTATCTCGTTGCACCGGCCCCAATAGCTCAGTCGGTAGAGCGTCTCCATGGTAAGGAGAAGGTCTACGGTTCGATTCCGTATTGGGGCTCGTAAAGACAAAGGCCCCCGCCTGATGGCGGGGGCCTTTGTCGTATGGGGAGTTCGGGGGCCGGAGGGTGAACCTCCCGGCCCGGTCAGGAATCCTGCGGTTCCGGAACACGCATGGCGAGAATCGCCATGTCGTCCGAGGCGGGTTCGGCGGCGAAGCGCTCCACCGCTCGGAGGACGCGCGCTGCGACCGCTCCCGCGGTGAGCCCTGTGCACGTGGTGAGAACGTCCGTCAGACCGTCGTCACCCAGCATGCGCGTGCCCTCGCGGCGCTCGGTGACGCCGTCCGTGACGCACAGCAGGACATCCCCGGGGTCGAGAGTGATCGTCTGCTCGTACAGCTCGAGGTCCTCCATGACGCCCAGCAGCGGCTGCGGGGTCGCCGCCGGCTCGACCGTGCCGTCCTGGCGAAGGCGCAGCGGCAGCGGGTGCCCGGCGCAGACGACCTTGAGGACCGCGCTGCCGTCGTGCTGGGGCCACAGCTCACCGTAGAGCAGGGTGAGGAAACGGCTGCGGGCTCCCTCGTCGAGGATGGCGGCGTTCAGGCGCTCCAGGACCGCGGGACCGCCGAAGCCCTCGCGGGCGAGGAGACGCAGCGCGTGCCGGGCGAGACCGGTGACGGCCGCGGCCTCCGGGCCCGTGCCGCAGACGTCGCCGATGGCGAAGCCGTACGCGCCGTCGCGGATGGGGAAGAGGTCGTAGAAATCGCCGCCGACCTCGTTGCCCTCGCCCGCGGCGCGATAGATGACCTCGACCTCGACGCCGGGGACGTCCGGCAGCTCGGGCGGGAGCAGGCTGCGCTGGAGGGACTGGCTGATGGCCGTGCGCTCGCTGTACAGGCGCGCGTTGTCCAGCGCGAGGGCCGCCCGGCGGGAGAGGTCCTCGGCGAGCTCCAGGATCTCCTGTCGGAAGTGGTCGTCGGTCGGCTTGCCGAGGGTCAGCATGCCGATGACACGGTTGCGGGCCACCAGGGGCAGGACGACGGTCTCGCCGCCGACGGCCGCCGCCGTGGCGAGCGAGGTGCCGGGGCCGGGGCCGCGCCCGCCGGCGTCGCCGAGACCGAGGCTGCGCAGCGAACTGCGCAGGGCGGCGGCGTGAGCCGCCTCGGAGGGCGCGGTCCAGATCCGGGCGCCGGGGGTGGGCACCGGGTCGGGCGGGGCGACCTTCGACAGCAGGGCCTTGAGGCCGTCGATGCGGTCCTCGTCCTCGTGGAGCACATACGACAGCTCGGGCTCGGAGGACTGGTCGGCGATGGTGTAGACGGCACACCAGGTGGCGAGGGTCGGGACGGTCATCTGCGCCATCAGGGCGAGTGTCTGGTCCCGGTCCAGGGTCCCGGCGAGCAGGTCGGAGGCCTCGACGAGGAAGGACAGCGAACCACGGCGCAGTCGCTCCAGCTCGCCGAGGCGGGCGGACTCGACGGCGAGGGCGATGCGGTCGGCGGCGAACTGGAGGCGGAGGGCCTCCTCGTTGCCGTAGCGACCGGGGGCCTCGGCGGCCACCCCGAGCGAACCGGTCAGGCGGCCCTCGACCTTGAGGGGCACGGTGACGACCGAGCGCATGCCGGTGTTGGCGAGCAGCGGGACGGCGCCCGGGACGGCACTGAGGTCGTCGTGAACGGCGGGCATCCGCGCCGAGCCGTAGCGGCCCGTGCCGGCCTCGACGGGCACGCGGGCGAACCGCTGGCGGGCGGACGGCAGGCCGGTGGAGGCGCGGACCTCCAGCTCGGTCTCGTCGTCGGTGGCGAGCAGCAGATAGGCGGAGTCGCCGTCGAGCATGTCCCGGGCGCGCTCGACGGTGCGCTGGAGGAGGCCGTCGAGGTCGTCCGGGGCGGGGGAGCCGATGAAGACCTCGAACGGGTCGGTGGCGGTGCCCCGTTCGCTGGAGGCGGCGTCGGTGACGGGCGAGCGCTGCGGACTCTGCAGGACCGCGCGCTCCTCGTCGCGCACGAGCAGACAGACGGTCGAGGGGGCGCCCCCATTGTCACGGACGCGCAGGTGGGAGGCGTAGACAGGGACGACCCGGCCGTCCCCGCCCCTTATGCCGTACGAGCCCTCCCAGCGGGAGAGGAGCAGGGCCTCGGCGATGCCCGTGGAGGTGCCGGGGGTGTGCGGCCAGGCGGCGAAGTCGGTGAGGGGCTTGCCCATCACCTGATCGGCGGGGAAGCCGAAGAGGTCCTGGGCGTCGTCGTTCCAGGAGCTGATGCCGCCGGCGCGGTCGATCTGGATGACGGCGACGCGCACCCGGGCGTCGGCCAGCGGCAGGGCCTCGACGGGGAGCGCCGGGCCCGCGGAGCGGGTGCCGGCCGGTCGGTCGGGGAGGTCGAGCTGGAACCACACCTTCTTGTGGGTGGCGCTGTACTCGACGCCCCAGCGGCCGGCGAGGGCGGCGCACAGCAGCAGCCCACGGCCGCCTTCGCGGTCGACGCCGCCGAAGTGCCGACCGGGGTTGTGCAGCGGCAGCTCCCGCTCGGGGTAGCGGTCGGCGACCTCCACGCGCACGCCGGTGTCCAAGCGGACGCACAGGACGTCGGCGGCGGTGCCGGCGTGGACCACGGCATTGGTGACGAGCTCGCTGGTGAGGACGACGGCGTCGTCGATGACGTCGGGGAAGCCCCACCCCTGGAGGGTGTCCCGGACGAAGGAACGGGCGGAGGCTACCGAGCGCCCGACCGGCTCGAAAGTGGCGGCAGCCCGCGCGGTGATCACAGCACTCCCCATTGGCCTCTCATCGCTCCCCCGAGTCCTGTGCCCGTTTCCGATGGCCTCGATTCGTTCGCCAGGCTAAACCGTCGGCCCGGGCGATGTGGAACAGAGTCGTGTATTTCGGAAACGGAGACAGGGATGGCGTCGGGAAGGACGTGGGAGTGAACGCGATCCGACGACCATGCGTATCCCCCCGCACGGCCCACTCAAACCCCGCGCCGTGATCGGCGGCAGGAAGGGGCGTCCGGCGCTGTGCGCACCGGGGCACTTATGGTGTCATCCCCCTTGGCCAGGGCTTTCGCCGGACTCATGGCCGTGACGGTGGACATCCCCTGCCCCGTATTCTTCAACGACTTCTCCGGGGTGTGGTTACGCTCCAACTGGCAACCTCTTCTGCGGGCCGGGGTGAAAGACTGGGAAGCTCGAGGTAGGCCCGACAAGGATGATCGACCCTGCGGGAGGGACACGGTGGAGTCTGGCGCAGCGGCGCGGGGCGTGAGCACGCGCGCGAAAGGCGGACGATCCCGGACCAATGGGGCGACGCAGGTGGATACGGCGGCGCTGAACCGGCTGCTGACAGCCCTGGCGGCGATGCGGGACGGGAACTTCCGTAAGCGTCTGACGGTCTCGGGTGACGGTGCGATGGCCGAGATCGCCGCGGTCTTCAATGAAGTCGCGGACCGCAATCTGCAGCTGACCGGTGAGCTGGCGCGGGTGCGGCGGGTGGTCGGCCGTGAGGGAAAGCTCACGGAGCGGCTGGAGGTCGGCGCCTGCGAGGGCGCGTGGGCCGCGGCCATCGATGCCTCGAACGCCCTGGTCGACGACCTGGTGCGGCCGGTGTCCGAGGTGGGCCGGGTGCTCTCGGCGGTCGCCGAGGGTGATCTGGAACAGCGGATGGACCTGCGCTCGCAGGGCGCGGACGGCGCGGCGCACCCGCTGCGCGGCGAGTTCCTCAAGGTGGGCCGCACGGTCAACGGCCTCGTGGACCAGCTGTCGGCGTTCACCGACGAGGTGACGCGGGTGGCGAGCGAGGTCGGGACCGAGGGCAAGCTCGGCGGCCAGGCCCGGGTGCGGGGAATGTCGGGTTCGTGGAAGGACCTCACGGACTCCGTCAACACCATGGCGTCCCGGCTGACCGCCCAGGTGCGTGATATCGCCCTCGTGACGACGGCGGTCGCCAAGGGCGACCTGTCCCGCAAGGTCACCGTGCACGTGGCCGGCGAGATGCTGGAGCTGAAGAACACCGTCAACACGATGGTCGACCAGCTCTCCTCGTTCGCGTCCGAGGTGACCCGCGTCGCGCGGGAAGTGGGGACCGAGGGGGAGCTGGGCGGTCAGGCGCAGGTGCCCGGCGTCGCGGGCGTCTGGAAGGACCTCACCGACTCGGTCAATCTGATGGCCGGCAATCTGACGGCGCAGGTCCGCGGGATCGCGCAGGTGACCACGGCGGTCGCCAACGGCGACCTGTCGCAGAAGGTCACGGTGAGCGCGCGCGGCGAGGTCGCGCAGCTCGCCGAGACGATCAACCAGATGACGGAGACCCTGCGCACCTTCGCCGACGAGGTGACCCGGGTCGCCAGCGAGGTGGGCGCCGAGGGCCTGCTCGGTGGTCAGGCGCAGGTGCCGGGTGCGGCGGGGACGTGGAAGGACCTCACCGACTCGGTGAACACCGCCTTCCGCAACGTCACCACGCAGGTCCGGGACATCGCGCAGGTGACCACGGCGGTCGCCAACGGCGACCTGGGCCAGAAGGTCACCGTCGATGTGTCCGGCGAGATGCTGGAGCTGAAGAACACCGTCAACACCATGGTCGACCAGCTCCAGTCCTTCGGTGCCGAAGTGACGCGGGTGGCGCGGGAGATCGGCGTCGAGGGCGAGCTGGGCGGTCAGGCGCAGGTGCCGGGTGCGGCGGGCACGTGGAAGGACCTCACCGACTCGGTGAACACCGCCTTCCGTAACCTCACCGGACAGGTCCGCAACATCGCGCAGGTGACGACGGCGGTCGCCAACGGCGACCTGTCGCAGAAGGTCACCGTCGATGTGTCCGGCGAGATGCTCCAGCTGAAGAACACCGTGAACACCATGGTGGACCAGCTGTCGTCCTTCGCCGATCAGGTCACGCGGATGGCGCGGGACGTGGGCACGGAGGGACGGCTCGGCGGCCAGGCCCGGGTGGACGGCGTCAGCGGCACCTGGAAGGAGCTGACCGACTCGGTCAACTTCATGGCCGGCAACCTCACCTCGCAGGTGCGGCAGATCGCGCAGGTCACCACGGCGGTGGCGCGCGGTGACCTGTCGCAGAAGATCGACGTGGACGCGCGCGGCGAGATCCTGGAGCTGAAGAACACCATCAACACGATGGTCGACCAGCTCTCGGCCTTCGCCGAGCAGGTGACCCGGGTGGCCCGCGAGGTGGGCACGGACGGCCGTCTCGGCGGCCAGGCGCAGGTGCCGGGCGTGGCCGGTGTCTGGCGCGATCTGACGGACTCGGTCAACGGTATGGCGGGCAATCTGACCGCCCAGGTCCGTAACATCGCGCAGGTCGCCACGGCGGTGGCGCGCGGTGATCTGTCGCAGAAGATCGATGTGGACGCGCGCGGCGAGATCCTGGAGCTGAAGAACACCCTCAACACGATGGTGGACCAGCTGTCCTCGTTCGCCGACCAGGTCACGCGCGTGGCGCGCGAGGTGGGCACCGAGGGCATCCTGGGCGGCCAGGCGGAGGTGCAGGGCGTCTCCGGCACCTGGAAGGACCTCACACAGTCCGTCAACTTCATGGCCAACAACCTGACTTCGCAGGTGCGCAACATCGCCGAGGTCACCACCGCCGTGGCCAAGGGCGACCTGTCGAAGAAGATCACCGTCGACGCGAAGGGCGAGATCCTCGAACTCGTCACCACCGTGAACACGATGGTCGACCAGCTGTCGGACTTCGCCGAGCAGGTCACCCGGGTCGCCCGCGAGGTGGGCACGGAAGGCCAGCTGGGCGGCCAGGCGCGGGTGCGGGACGTCACCGGCATCTGGAAGGACCTCAGCGACAACGTCAACCTGATGGCCAACAACCTGACCAGTCAGGTGCGGAACATCTCGCAGGTCGCGGGCGCGGTCGCCAACGGCGACCTGACCAAGAAGGTCACCGTCGAGGCCCGCGGCGAGGTGGCGCAGCTCGCCGACACCGTCAACACCATGGTGACCACGCTGTCGTCCTTCGCGGACGAGGTCACGCGCGTGGCGCGCGAGGTGGGCACCGACGGCATCCTCGGCGGCCAGGCCCGGGTCCCCGGCGTCAGCGGTACGTGGAAGGACCTCACCGAGTCCGTGAACTCGATGGCGTCCAACCTCACCGGCCAGGTCCGCAACATCGCGATGGTGACCACCGCCATCGCCCAGGGCGACCTCACCAAGAAGATCGATATCGATGCGCGCGGTGAGATCCTCCAGCTGAAGACGACCATCAACACGATGGTCGACCAGCTGTCGTCCTTCGCCGACCAGGTCACCCGGGTCGCCCGCGAGGTGGGCACCGAGGGGCAGCTGGGCGGTCAGGCCCGGGTGCGCGACGTCGACGGCACCTGGCGCGATCTGACCGAGTCGGTCAACGAGATGGCGGGCAACCTGACCCGTCAGGTGCGGGCCATCGCCGAGGTCGCCACCGCGGTGACCCGCGGTGATCTCAACCTCAAGATCGACGTGGACGCGGCGGGCGAGATCCTGGAACTCCAGGACAACATCAACACGATGATCGCCAACCTGCGCGAGACGACCCTCGCCAACAAGGAACAGGACTGGCTCAAGGGCAACCTCGCCCGTATCTCCGGTCTGATGCAGGGGCGCCGCGATCTGGAGGACGTCGCCGGGCTGATCATGAGCGAGCTGACCCCCGTGGTCTCCGCGCAGCACGGTGCCTTCTTCCTCGCGATGCCGACCGGCCTGCCCGAGAGCGAGGGCGAGGAGGACGCGTACGAGCTGCGGATGCTCGGCTCGTACGGCTACTCGATGGGCTCGATGCCCACCTCCTTCCGGCCCGGTGAGACGCTCATCGGGACGGCGGCGCAGGAGAAGCGCACCATCCTGGTGGAGAACGTGCCGCCGGGCTATCTGAAGATCGCCTCCGGGCTGGGGGAGGCGCCGCCGGCCCACGTCATCGTGCTGCCGGTGCTCTTCGAGGGACAGATCCTCGGCGTGATCGAGCTGGCGTCCTTCCAGCCGTTCGCCCAGATCCAGAAGGACTTCCTCAACCAGATCGCCGAGATGATCGGCACCAGCGTCAACACCATCAGCGTCAACACCAAGACCGAGGTGCTGCTCAAGCAGTCGCAGGAGCTCGCCGAGCAACTGCGCGAGCGGTCGCTGGAGTTGGAGAACCGGCAGAAGGAGCTGGAGATCTCCAACTCCGAGCTGGAGGAGAAGTCCGAGCGGCTGGCCCGGCAGAACCGCGACATCGAGGTCAAGAACACCGAGATCGAAGAGGCCCGGCAGGTGCTGGAGGAGCGCGCCGAGCAGCTCGCGGTCTCCATGCGTTACAAGTCCGAGTTCCTGGCCAACATGTCGCACGAGCTGCGCACGCCGCTCAACTCGCTGCTGATCCTCGCCAAGCTGCTCGCCGACAACGCGGAGGGCAATCTCTCCCCGAAGCAGGTCGAGTTCGCCGAGACGATCCACGGAGCGGGCTCCGATCTGCTCCAGCTGATCAACGACATCCTGGACCTGTCGAAGGTCGAGGCGGGCAAGATGGACGTCAGCCCGACCCGGATCGCCCTGGTTCAGCTCGTCGACTACGTCGAGGCGACCTTCCGGCCGCTGACGGCGGAGAAGGGGCTCGACTTCTCCGTTCGCGTCTCGCCGGAGCTGCCGGCGACGCTGCACACCGACGAACAGCGGCTGCTGCAGGTGCTGCGCAATCTGCTGTCGAACGCGGTGAAGTTCACGGACACGGGCGCGGTCGAGCTGGTCATCCGGCCGGCCGGCGCGGACGTCCCGGACACCATTCGCGAGCAGCTGCTGGAGGCGGGCTCGCTGCGCGAGGCCGACGGCGATCTGATCGCCTTCTCCGTCACGGACACCGGCATCGGTATCGCGGCCAGCAAGATGCGGGTCATCTTCGAGGCGTTCAAGCAGGCGGACGGCACCACCAGCCGCAAGTACGGGGGCACCGGGCTCGGGCTCTCCATCAGCCGGGAGATCGCGCGCCTGCTCGGCGGCGAGATCCACGCGGCGAGCGAGCCCGGGCGCGGCTCCACCTTCACGCTCTATCTGCCGCTCACCTCCGGCGAGCTGCCGCCGCAGGGCTACCCGCTCGCACCGGGCGGCCAGGCCGCCGGCCAGCAGGCGCTGATGGCGGCGAGCGGGCCGGCGGGTGGTGACGGCCGGACCGAGCTGCCCGCGCGCGGTGCCGCCGGGCTGCTGCTGCGCCGCCAGCGCGCGGCCCAGGCGGCGGGGGCGGCGTGGCCCGCCCTGTCCGGACGGGCCGAGGAGGCGGGGGCGCAGCCCTCGCAGGCTCCGTCCGCGCCGGCGGCCCCGCAGCAGGAGCCGTGGTTGAACGCCGCGCCGAGCGAGGGCCGGGACGGAGCGCCGAGCGGCTTCAGCGGCGCGTTCCGCGGCGAGAAGGTGCTGATCGTCGACGACGACATCCGCAATGTCTTCGCGCTCACCAGCGTGCTGGAGCAGTACGGGCTGTCGGTGCTCTACGCGGAGAACGGCCGTGAGGGGATCGAGGTCCTCGAGCAGCACGACGACGTGGTGCTGGTGCTCATGGACATCATGATGCCGGAGATGGACGGCTATGCCACGACGGCGGCGATCCGCAGGATGCCGCAGTTCGCGGGGCTGCCCATCATCGCGCTCACGGCGAAGGCGATGAAGGGCGACCGGGAGAAGAGCATCGATGCCGGGGCGTCGGACTATGTCACCAAACCGGTCGACACGGATCATCTGCTGACGGTGATGGAGCAGTGGATGCGCGCTGAGTGACAGTTGGTTGGTCACTCTTTGTGCATCTGTTGACTGACTGTGCTCAAAGACGTGTGGGAGCGCGGTATTCGGGGAACCTTCTGGTCTCCCACCGCGTTTCTGCTACGTGCCCTGTGACATCGCGGTGACAGGGTGTGGTGACAGGCGGGGTACGGCTACGATGACCGGCACAAGGACGGGCGGCGCAAGGGAGTCGTCCCCTGGGGCGGCGCCCGGTGCTTCCCCTGGCTCTTCGGGCCGGGGAGACCCCAAGCCGGGGCGAGGAGGACGGGGCATGGTGCAGAAGGCCAAGATCCTCCTGGTCGATGACCGGCCGGAAAATCTGCTGGCGCTGGAGGCGATCCTCTCGGCGCTCGATCAGACACTGGTACGGGCATCGTCAGGGGAGGAAGCGCTCAAGGCGCTGCTGACGGACGACTTCGCAGTGATCCTGCTGGACGTCCAGATGCCGGGCATGGACGGATTCGAGACCGCCGCGCACATCAAGCGGCGGGAGCGGACCCGGGACATTCCCATCATCTTCCTCACCGCCATCAACCACGGCCCGCACCACACCTTCCGCGGCTACGCGGCGGGCGCGGTGGACTACATCTCCAAGCCCTTCGACCCGTGGGTGCTGCGCGCCAAGGTCTCGGTCTTCGTCGAGCTGTACATGAAGAACTGCCAGCTGCGCGAGCAGGCCGCCCTGTTGCGGCTCCAGCTCGACGGTCAGTCCGGCCGCAGCGGGCTGACGGAGACCCAGGAGCCCGCCGGGCTGCTCGCCGAACTCTCCGCGCGGCTCGCCGCCGTCGAGGAGCAGGCCGAGGCGCTCTCCAAACAGCTGGACGAGTCCGCCGACGCGGCCGCCGTCGCCACCGCCGCCCACCTGGAGCGCAAACTCACCGGGCTGCGCCGGGCCCTGGACGCGCTGGAGCCCGGGACCGGCGGGGCGAGCGCGCTGCCCGCGCCGAGCTGACCCGTAGGCCGCCCCTTCGCGTCGCGCCCTCGAAGCATGAGCCCAAGCCCGTACGGGGACCATGCAGGGGCCGAGGCGAGCCCTTGCCGCGCCCATCCGGCCTTTGACACAGCGTCACCCCCGATATCACTGGGGGACGACACGAATGGGTGAAGGCCCGGGCGCACGTGTCCCTCGCGCCCGACGACGGTAATCTCGGCTCCATGGCCTCACGTACGTCCGGCAAGGGTTCCCAGAGCACGGCGGGCACCTCGAAGCAGCGCGCCGGACGCCCCGGGAGCGCGGCCAAGAAGGCACCCGCGAAGAAGGCACCGCCGAAGCCGGCGGGCAAGGCACCCGCCAAGCCCGCCAAGAAGGCCGCGGCGCCCGCGCGGAAGCCCGCGAAGAAGGCCGCGGCCAAGGCGGCACCCAAGCGCGCGTCCTCCCCGACCGGCGGTCTCTACCGCCTCGCACGGGCCATCTGGCTCGGGCTGGCGCACACCGTGGGCGCGGTGTTCCGCGGCGTCGGGCGGGGTGCGAGGGGGCTCGACCCGGCGCACCGCAAGGACGGGCTCGCGCTGCTCCTCCTCGGCCTCGGCCTCGTCGTCGCGGCCGGCACCTGGTCCAACCTCGAAGGCCCGGTCGGGGACCTGGTGAAGATGCTCGTCACCGGTGCCTTCGGCCGGCTCGACCTGCTCGTGCCGATACTGATCGGCGTCATCGCCGTCCGGCTGATCCGCCACCCGGAGCGGCCCGAGGCGAACGGCCGCATCGTCATCGGCCTCTCCGCGCTGGTCGTCGGCGTCCTCGGCCAGGTCCACGTGGCCTGTGGATCGCCCGGCCGGGGCGAGGGCGCCGAGGCACTGCAGGACGCCGGCGGCCTGATCGGCTGGGCCGCCGCGAAACCCCTGCTCTTCACCGTCGGCGAGGTACTGGCCGTACCGCTGCTCGTGCTGCTCACCCTTTTCGGGCTGCTGGTCGTCACGGCCACGCCCGTCAACGCCATCCCGCAGCGGCTGCGGCTGCTCGGCATCCGGCTCGGCCTGGTCGAACCGGAACCGGAGGAGCACGATCCGTTCGCGTCCGGGACGTACGACTCGGGGGAGTACGACGACGAATGGCGCGACGCACCGGCGAGGCGGCCCCGGCGGGCCGCCGCCGACCGGGCCGCGGCCGACACCGGCACGGACGCGGAGCGCGCCGAGGCAGAGGCGCTGAGCAGGCGACGCAAGCCGCGCAGGACGTCCGTGGAGCCGCCGGGCGACCGGCCGATGGACGCGGTGGACGTGGCGGCCGCCGCCGCGGCCTCGCTCGACGGAGCCGTGCTGCACGGTGTGCAGCCGTCGCCGCTCGTCGCCGGGCTCAGCAGCGCCGTCGCCGCCGAGCGGGAGCGGACGGGCGCGGTCCCGACCGCGCGCGGCACCGGGAAGGCGGCGTCCGGCGGCAAGGCCGGCGCGGCGCCCGCGGGCGGGGAGAGCGACACCGGGAGCGTGCCCGACCTCACCAAGCCCGCACCCGAGCCCGCTCCGGGGCTCCCGGCGCGGGCCGAGCAGCTCCAGCTCGCGGGCGACATCACCTACTCGCTGCCGTCGCTGGACCTGCTGGAGCGCGGCGGCCCTGGCAAGACGCGCAGCGCCGCGAACGACGCCATAGTGGCCTCCCTGTCGAACGTCTTCGCGGAGTTCAAGGTCGACGCCGCGGTCACCGGCTTCACCCGCGGCCCGACGGTCACTCGCTACGAGGTGGAGCTGGGCCCCGCCGTCAAGGTCGAGCGGATCACCGCGCTCACCAAGAACATCGCCTACGCCGTCGCCAGCCCGGACGTGCGCATCATCAGCCCCATCCCCGGCAAGTCCGCGGTCGGCATCGAGATCCCGAACACCGACCGCGAGATGGTCAACCTCGGCGACGTGCTGCGGCTCGCGGCGGCGGCCGAGGACAACCACCCGATGCTTGTCGCCCTCGGCAAGAACGTCGAGGGCGGCTACGAGATGGCCAACCTCGCGAAGATGCCGCACGTCCTGGTCGCCGGAGCCACCGGCTCCGGAAAGTCGTCCTGCATCAACTGCCTGATCACCTCGGTGATGATAAGAGCGACCCCGGACGACGTCCGGATGGTCCTCGTCGACCCCAAGCGCGTCGAGCTGACCGCCTACGAGGGCATCCCGCACCTGATCACACCGATCATCACCAACCCCAAGCGGGCCGCCGAGGCCCTGCAGTGGGTCGTCCGCGAGATGGACCTGCGCTACGACGACCTGGCGGCCTTCGGCTTCCGGCACATCGACGACTTCAACGACGCCATTCGCAAGGGGAAGGTCAAGCCCCCCGAAGGCAGCGGCCGCGAGCTGCAGCCGTACCCGTATCTGCTGGTCATCGTGGACGAGCTGGCGGACCTGATGATGGTCGCCCCGCGTGACGTCGAGGACGCCATCGTCCGCATCACCCAGCTCGCCCGCGCTGCCGGCATCCACCTCGTGCTCGCCACCCAGCGCCCGTCCGTGGACGTCGTCACCGGTCTGATCAAGGCGAACGTGCCCTCCCGGCTCGCCTTCGCGACGTCCTCGCTCGCCGACAGCCGGGTCATCCTCGACCAGCCGGGCGCCGAGAAGCTGATCGGCAAGGGCGACAGCCTGTTCCTGCCGATGGGGGCGAGCAAGCCCGTCCGCATGCAGGGCGCCTTCGTCACGGAGGACGAGGTCGCGGCCGTCGTGCAGCACTGCAAGAACCAGATGGCGCCGGTCTTCCGGGACGACGTCACGGTGGGGACGGCGAAGAAGAAGGAGATCGACGAGGACATCGGCGACGACCTCGATCTGCTCTGCCAGGCCGCCGAGCTGGTCGTCTCCACCCAGTTCGGCTCGACCTCGATGCTCCAGCGGAAGCTGCGTGTGGGCTTCGCCAAGGCGGGAAGACTCATGGACCTGATGGAGTCGCGCAACATCGTGGGCCCGAGCGAGGGCTCCAAGGCGCGCGACGTGCTCGTCAAGCCCGAGGAGCTGGACGGCGTGCTCGCGGTGATCCGCGGGGACGGCCAGGGATAGCCGGCCGGAAAAACCGGAAAAACGGGCCGGTCAACCGTTTCCCCCGGCGGCGGGTCCAGTTGAGGGAGAGGGGGGAGCGACGATGCTCCGCCGGACGTCTCACCACACGGTTCGCCGGGGGTCCCACGCCCGGCCCGGCAGAACATTCCGATGGCGTACAAAGTCCGGCTTCCCGCTTGCCCGACCCTTTCGCATCCCCCCTAGACTGAACCTCCAGCAGGTGGCTACACGCTCGAAAGGCGCCCACGTGTCCATCGGCAACTCCCCCGCGGACGACCGGCCCTCGATCGGTCGCGCCCTCCAGCAGGCCCGCATCAGCGCCGGTCTGACCGTCGACGAGGTCAGCACGACCACTCGCGTGCGCATCCCGATCATGCACGCCATCGAACAGGACGACTTCACCCGCTGCGGTGGTGACGTCTACGCCCGGGGGCACATCCGCGTGCTGGCGCAGACCGTCGGCCTGGACCCCGCCCCGCTCGTCGCGCAGTACGACGCCGAGCACGGCGGCCGCCCGGCGCCCACCCCCGCCGCACCCCTCTTCGAGGCCGAGCGGCTGCGGCCCGAGCGCCGGCGGCCCAATTGGACGGCCGCGATGGTGGCCGCCATCGTCGCCGTCGTCGGCTTCGTGGGCTTCACGCTCTTCAACGGCGGCTCGAAGGGGCAGAGCAGCTCCGTCGCGGCCGACACGGCCTCCGGCAAGCAGCCCGCGCCGAAGACCCCCGAGGCCGTCCCCAGCAAGCCCGCCGACCCCAAACCGGAACCGTCCGACAGCGCCATCGCGGGCGTCCCGGCCAACAAGGTCACCGTCAAGCTCACCGCCGAGAACGGCCAGACGTGGATGTCCGCCAAGGACCACAACGGCAAGCTGATCGAGGAGGGCGTGCTCAAGCGGGGCGCTTCCAAGACCTTCACGGACAACAAGCGGATCGACCTGGTGCTGGGCAATGCCGGGGCCGTGCAACTGTTCGTGAACGGCAAGGAGGTCAAGGATCTGGGTGACGACGGACAGGTTCAGCGTCTGAGCTACACCAAGGGTGACCCCGAAACGGGCTGACCAGCGCAAACATGGTCGGCCGACCCGGTGCGGCGAGCCTTCGGGTGACCAGGCTCTCCGCGCTCGGGGGACACGTGGCAACGGATGTGGTGCCGGGACAAAGTAGGCTGAGCCCTATGCCCGAACGCCGTACCGTCGCTCTTGTCACACTTGGCTGCGCCCGTAACGAGGTGGACTCGGAGGAGCTGGCAGGCCGCTTGGCGGCGGATGGCTGGGACCTCGTCGAGGACGCCGCCGATGCCGACGTGGCCGTCGTCAACACCTGTGGCTTCGTAGAAGCCGCCAAGAAGGACTCCGTCGACGCCCTCCTCGAAGCCAACGACCTCAAGGATCAGGGCCGAACCCAGGCCGTCGTGGCCGTCGGCTGCATGGCCGAGAGGTACGGCAAGGAGCTCGCCCAGGCCCTCCCCGAGGCCGACGGCGTGCTCGGCTTCGACGACTACGCCGACATCTCCGACCGGCTCCAGACCATCCTCTCCGGTGGCGTCCACGCCTCCCACACCCCGCGTGACCGGCGCAAGCTGCTGCCGATCAGCCCCGCTGCCCGGCAGAGCGCGGACGTCGCCCTGCCCGGACACGCGCAGGAGGCCCAGGAAGCCCAGGAGAGCGCCCCGGCGGACCTTCCGGAGGGTCTCGCCCCGGCCTCCGGGCCCCGGGCGCCGCTGCGCCGCAGACTCGGCTCCAACCCCGTCGCCTCCGTGAAGCTCGCCTCCGGGTGCGACCGCCGGTGCTCCTTCTGCGCCATCCCCTCCTTCCGCGGGTCCTTCATCTCCCGCCGCCCCTCCGACGTGCTGAGCGAGACGCGATGGCTCGCGGAGCAGGGTGTGAAGGAGGTCATGCTGGTCTCCGAGAACAACACCTCCTACGGCAAGGACCTCGGCGACATCCGGCTGCTGGAGACGCTGCTGCCGGAGCTGGCGGCCGTGGACGGCCTGGAGCGGATCCGGGTCAGCTACCTCCAGCCCGCCGAGATGCGGCCGGGCCTGATCGACGTGCTGACCTCGACCGAGAAGGTCGCGCCGTACTTCGACCTCTCCTTCCAGCACTCGGCCCCCGCCGTGCTGCGCGCGATGCGCCGCTTCGGTGACACCGACCGCTTCCTGGAGCTGCTCGACCAGATCCGCGGCAAGGCCCCGCAGGCCGGCGCCCGCTCCAACTTCATCGTCGGCTTCCCCGGTGAGACCGAGGAGGACGTCGCCGAGCTGGAGCGTTTCCTGGCCGGGGCCCGGCTGGACGCCATCGGCGTCTTCGGCTACTCCGACGAGGACGGCACCGAGGCGGCCACCTACGAGCACAAGGTCGACCCCGACGTCGTCGCCGAGCGCCTGGCGCACATCTCGCGGCTCGCCGAGGAGCTGACCGCGCAGCGCGCCGAGGAGCGGCTCGGGGAGACCCTCGAGGTGCTCGTCGACCGCGTGGACGAGGAGGACGGCGTCATCGGCCGGGCCGCCCACCAGGCGCCCGAGACCGACGGCCAGGTCCTGCTCACCACCGACCGGGAGCTGGTACCCGGCCGGATGGTCACGGCCAAGGTGGTGGCGACCGAGGGCGTGGACCTCATCGCCGAGGTACTCGGTGACGGAGGGTGTACCGAGGAGGCCGACAGATGACCCGAGCCCCGGCCTCCGCCGCGGGAGGCCCCGCCCCGGCGACGGCCGTGCGGCAGGCCGGGTTGTGGAACATCGCCAACATCCTCACCATGGTGCGGCTGCTCCTCGTGCCCGGGTTTGTCCTGTTGATGATGCACAACGGCGGCTACGACCCGGCCTGGCGTTCCTTCGCCTGGGCCGCGTTCGCCATCGCCATGATCACGGACCTGTTCGACGGCCATCTGGCCCGGATGTACAACCTGGTCACCGACTTCGGGAAGATCGCCGACCCGATCGCGGACAAGGCGATCATGGGCGCCGCGCTGATCTGCCTCTCGGTCCTGGACGACCTGCCGTGGTGGGTCACGGGCGTGATCCTCTTCCGCGAGGTCGGCATCACGCTGATGCGGTTCTGGGTGATCAGGCACGGGGTGATCCCGGCCAGCCGCGGCGGCAAGATGAAGACGCTCGCCCAGGGCGTGGGCGTCGGGATGTACATCCTGGCGCTGACCGGGCCATTGGCCACGGCCCGCTTCTGGGTGATGGCCGTCGCCGTGGCGTTGACCGTGCTGACCGGGCTCGACTACGTGAAGCAGGCCATCGAGCTGCGCCGGGCCGGCCGGGGATCCGCGCGATGAGTCCCGAAGGGCCGGGCGGCCGGATGAGCACGGAGGGCAACGGCGGAGCCGCCGCGGTGCTGGGTGCGCTGGTCGGGCGGGGCTGGACCGTGGCAGCGGCCGAATCGCTCACGGGCGGCCTGCTCGCGGCGGCGCTGACCGCCGCGCCGGGCGCCTCCCGCGCGGTGCTGGGGTCGGTCACCGCGTACGCCACCGACGTCAAGCGCGATGTGCTGGGAGTGGCCGGGGAACTGCTCGCCGAGCGCGGAGCCATCGACGCGGAGGTGGCCCGGCAGATGGCCCGCGGGGTGCGGAGTCTGCTCGGCGCCGACTGGGGGGTCGCCACCACCGGAGTCGCCGGACCGGACACCCAGGACGGCAAGTCCGTGGGCACGGTCTTCATCGCCGTGGCGGGTCCGGCCGGTGCGGGTTCGGTGCGTGAGCTGTCGCTGGACGGCGACCGGGCGCGCATCCGGACCGAGAGCGTACGGGCGGCTCTCGCCCTGTTGCTGGGCGAACTGGCAGAGAACGCGGGGGCAAAGGATACGGAACACAACGGGGGGAATGGATGTTTGCAGCCCTGAGTGAACACGACATAGCTCCCCGCACGGCCGCAGCCGGAGGCGGTACGGTGGGGCGTGAAGGATCCGGATTCGCGGTCCAAGGAGGGAGCCACCGATGATTTTGCTCCGTCGCCTGCTGGGTGACGTGCTGCGTCGGCAGCGCCAGCGCCAGGGCCGCACTCTGCGCGAGGTCTCCTCTTCCGCCCGGGTCTCGCTCGGTTACCTCTCCGAGGTCGAGCGGGGGCAGAAGGAGGCGTCCTCCGAGCTTCTCTCCGCAATCTGCGACGCTCTGGACGTTCGGATGTCCGAGGTCATGCGTGAGGTGAGTGACGAACTGTCGCTCGCCGAGCTGGCGCAGTCGGCGGCGGCGAGCGAGCCGGTACCCGCGCCGATGCGGCCGATGTTCAATTCGGTGTCCGTGACGTCTGTGACGGGCGTGCCGGGGGAGCGTGTGACCATCAAGGCTCCCGCGGAGGCCGTCGACGTGGTCGCGGCCTGAGACAAGTCCGGGAATCGTGTGTTTCCCGTTCAGGATCCCGGTCAGGAATCTGACCGGGATCCTGCGTTTTCCGCCCCTTCGGCACCTGTGTGCCATGGTGGATGAACGGGGATCGAACAGACCGGACAGTCGAAGAGGAGAACGCGGATGTCTGTCGTGAAGAGCCCGTTGTCCGAGCAGGACCGCAAGACCGTCGGGGATGCCCTCCAGGGGGCGCTCGTCGACCTGGTGGACCTCTCGCTCGTGGCCAAGCAGGTCCACTGGACCGTCGTGGGCCCCCGCTTCCGCTCGGTGCATCTGCAGCTCGACGAGGTCGTCGCGAGCGCCCGGCTGCACGCGGACGCGGTCGCGGAGCGTGCCTCGGCCCTCGGCGTCGCCCCGGACGGGCGGGCCGAGACCGTCGCCAAGACCAGCGGAATCGACGCGGTCGGCGACGGCTGGAACAAGGACACGAAGGCGGTGCAGATCCTCGTCGCCGCACTCGGTGCGGTCATCACCCGCATGCGCGAGCGTGTGCAGGCGACCGGTGACCCCGACCCGGTCACGCAGGACCTGCTCATCGGTCTCACGGGAGACCTCGAGAAGCACCACTGGATGTTCCAGGCGGAGAACGCCTGACCGCCGGTGGTGGAAGACGGGTGGTGAAAGACGGGAAGGCCCGGACCGGCAGCCGGTCCGGGCCTTCCCGTGTCTGCCCTGTCTTCCGTGCGTTCCGTGTCCTTCCGGCGGTGTCTTTTTCGGCCTCCGGTGGCGGAGGCGGCGCGGGCGCGCTCTCCTTGAGGGATGGACGAGCACCCCGTGATCCGCTTCACGAAAGAGCTGATGGTGGTCACGGACCTCGATCAGACAGCAGCCGGTGCCTTCGTGCGGACGGTGTACCAGGAGGGCATGCGCGACGGGGAACAGCGGGTCATCGTCGACCTGCACCGGCGTGATCGCCGGATCGCCGAGCTGGAAGAGGAGCTGGCCCGATCGCGGGGGGAGTCCGACTGACGACGCCGGCTCGGTGGGGGCGCGTACGGACATCCGCGTGCGCCGTTCTCGATCCCCGGTGCGCTCTGCCGTGGCGGTGAGTGCCGGTCTAGCGTCGGCCGAAGGAGGCAGCCATGGCCTGGCGGGACTTCTGGGGCTTCTGCCGTTCGGCGGCGCCACTCTGCCGGACCCTCGGGGCAGTCGGCTGGGTGATCGCGCTCGTCCTCGGTGGTGTGTGGTGGTGGGCGGTGTTCCGGCTGCTCGCGCAGCCGGAACGGGCAGGGCCGGTCGAGGGGCTGGTCGCGGCCGGTGGCTGGGGGCTGAGTCTGTTGCCCGTGCACTGCGTGCCGTGGGCGCGGAAGCCGAGGCGCGAGAGCCGCTGGGCGGCCTGGGGCGGGCGGGTCACCCGGGCAGCCGCCAGGACCGTCACCACGGCAGCGACCAAGGGCGTCACGAAGGACGTCACCAGGGCATGGCCACCCCGCCATTGGGGCGCAGGATCTGGCCGGTCGTGAACGACGAGGCGTCCGACGCCAGATGGAGGACCGCGTGCGCGATGTCCTCGGGTTCACCCACTCGGCCCAAGGGGGACAGCCGGATCATGGGGCGCTCGGCCTGAGCCTGTTCCGGATCGTCGTGCCGGTCGGTCATGGGCGTGCGGACCCAGCCGGGGGCGACCGCGTTGACGCGGATGCCGTGCCGGCCGACCTCGGTGGCGAGTGTCCTGGTCAGCTGGACGACCGCGGCCTTGGACGCGCTGTAGGCGAAGAGCCCCGGAGCGCCGGTGTCGATGGCCCCGGAAGCCATGGTGACGATGCTGCCCCGGGTGCCGAGGGAGACCATCGCGCGGGCCGCCTCCCGGCAGCCGTAGAGCATTCCCCTGAAATTGACGGCCAGTATCCGGTCCAGCTCGGCGTCGGAGGTGTCCAGAACGGTGCCGCGGTGCATGACGCCCGCGATGGTGGCCATGACGTCGAGCCGGCCGTCGGCCTGGACCGTCTCCGCGACCGTGGCCGCGACCCGGGTGGGGTCGGTGACGTCGAGCACATGGGCACGAGCCCTGCCGCCGCTCTCGGTGATCCGGGCGGCTGTGCTCCGTGCGCCCTTCTCGTCCACGTCGGCACAGTGCACCGAGGCCCCGGCCTCCGCGAGGAGAAGCGCCGACGCACGGCCGATGCCGCTCGCGGCCCCCGTGACGAGGGCGGTGCGGCCGGTGAGGTCGTACGCCGTGAGGGGCATGCCCGGACCGTACGACCGGAACTGACGAGGCGTCAACTGGTGGTGGGGGTGGGCCCGGGGGCGTTCTGGCAGCGAGGGCACCAGTACGTGGGCCGCTCCTGGCCCGCCGGGCCCTGGTCGGCCACGCGGATCGGGGTGGCGCAGCGGCGGCAGGGCCGGCCGGCCCGCCCGTACACCCACAGCCGGTGGTCGATGCGCGGGTCGGCCGTGGTGACGCGGGCGGTACGGGCCTTGTTGACGTCGAGCAGCTTCCTGGCGAGGGCCACCAGACGCTCGGCGGAGGGCAGTTCGGCCACCGGCAGCCAGGGGGAGAGGCGGAGCATGAAGCACAGCTCCGACTTGTAGACATTGCCCACACCGGCGAGGTTGCGTTGGTCGAGCACGGCCTCGCCCACGGTGCGGACCGGGTCGCCGAGCAGACGGCGGACCGCTTCCTCCTGATCGCCCCGGCTCCAGTCGGGTGCGAGGAGGTCGGGGCCGAGATGACCGACGACGGTGGACTCGTCGGCGGTGCGCAGCAGATCCAGGGCAGGCAGACGGTAACCGACGGCGGCGTGCGCGGCGTTGGCGAGGACGGCGCGGATCTGATGCTGCGGGCCGCCGTGCCAGCGTTCGCCGGGGTCGTAGATCCGCCAGGTGCCGTCCATGCCGAGGTGGGAGTGGAGGGTGAGACCGCCCTCGACGCGGGTGAGCAGATGCTTGCCGCGCGGGACGACCTCGGTGACGCGGCGGCCGGTGAGATCGACGGTGGCGAGCTGAGGGACGCGCAGATCGGACCGTACGAGGGGCTCGTCGGCCAGGGCGCGGTGGAGATGCCGAGCGGTGCGCCAGACGGTGTCTCCTTCGGGCATGTGCACCATGATGCCGCGTCGACGGGGCCAAGGCTGGTCGGTGCCGGTCGCTGCCGGGCGGCGCCGGGCGGTGAGGCGGCGGAGGCGCGCCCCTGACCGGCTCGGGCGGGCCCGGCGGCACCGGGGTCAGGGGGCGCGCAGGCGCAGCCCCCGGGGTGTGGCGTGGAAGCCCGCGGACTCCAGGAGGGCCCCGAGCGGGGAGGTGAGCGCGGGGGAGCCGTTGACCCGCTCGACCGTGACCGTGCCCAGCGCGCCCGCGCGGGCCGCCTCGGCCAGGGCCGCCGCCGCTTCGCGCAGGCCGGGGTCGTCGCTGCTCGCCGCCTCGGTGGCCTCCTCCCGCGGCCATGCGAGGAGGGACTTGCCGCCGCGCTCCATGTACAGGGCGAGCGCGCCGTCGAGGAGGACGACCAGGGAACCGGCCTTGCGGCCGGGCTTGTGGGACGCACCGGGGGGTGGCTCGGGCCAGGGGAGCGCGGCGCCATAGGCGTTGGCGGGGTCGGCGGCCGCGAGCACGACCGCGCGCCGACGGGCGCCGCGCGGCGCCGGGCCGGGGGAGGCCGGTGGCGCCCAAGGGGCGTCGGAGCCCCCCGGGCTCCCCGGGTGCTCGGCGCCGCCCGCCCGCTCGCGGGCGGTGCCCACGGCGCGCAGCCGGTCGACGGCGCCCTCCATCGCGAACTGCGCGGCGCCCAGACCTTCGACCACATACCCGCGACGGGTCTGCCCGCTCTCCTCGAAGACGGACAGGACGCGGTAGACGGCGGAGAAGCCGCCCTCCACTCCCTCGGCGGCCACCGCGCCCCGCGTCACCACGCCGTGCCGGTCGAGGAGGGTGCGGGCCAGGACGTGCGCCCGGTGGGTGGGGTCCGGCTCGCGCTCGGGGAGCAGGGCCCAGCGGCCCGCGACCGTCGGGGGCCCGCCGCGCGAGGCCGTGGGGCGGCCCGCGCCCCCGGTCAGGCCCGCGCGGCCGGTGAACGAGCCGTACCGCCCGCGCGGCACCGCCCGCTTGGCGCGGTGCGCGGTGGACCCGGCCGTACGCCCGGAGCCGAGCAGGGAGCGCAGCGGCGCGAGTGTGTCGTTCGTGAGCCGCCCGGACCAGGCGAGGTCCCAGACGGCATCGGCGATGTGGGCGTCCGAGCCGCCGGGCTCGGCCGGGGCGTGGCCCGCTGCGCGGACCTGGTCGGCGATCTGGCGGAAGAACAGGCCGTAGCCCCCGGACAGCGCGTCGAGCACCGCCTGGTGCACGGGCGTGATCTCCAGCGGGTGCGGGGCGGGCAGCAGCAGCGGTGCCGCGTCGGTGGGCAGCAGACAGACCCAGCCGTCCTTCCCGGGGAGGGCTCCGGCGCCGGCCCATACGACCTCGCCCGCCGCGGTGAGTTCGTCGAGCATCGCCGGGGAGTAGTCCGTCACCCGGGCGGGCAGCACCAGCTTCTCCAGGGCGGAGGCGGGCACCGGCGCGCCCTGCAATTGCTCGATGGCACGCACCAGACCGTCGGTGCCGCGCAGGCTGTGGCTGCCGATGTGCTGCCACTGGGGGAGGAAGGCGGCGAGCGCGGCGGGCGGTACCGGCTCCAGCTCGTGCCGCAGGGCCGCGAGGGAGCGGCGGCGCAGTCTGCGCAGGACCGTCGCGTCGCACCACTCCTGGTCGATGCCGGCGGGGTGGAACTCACCCTGGACGACGCGACCGCTCGCGGCGAGGCGCTGCAGCGCCCCGTCGGTCACCGCCGGGCCGAGGCCGAAGCGCGCGGCGGCCTGCGCCGAGGTGAAGGGGCCGTGCGTGCGGGCGAAGCGGGCGAGGAGATCGCCGAGGGGGTCCTTGACCGGCTCGGTGAAGGCCTCGGGGACACCGACGGGCAGCGCCGTCCCCAGTGCGTCGCGGAGTCTGCCGGCGTCCTCGATCGCCGCCCAGTGGTCCTGGCCGGCGATGCGGACGCGCAGGGCGCGACGGGCGTCCGACAACTCCTTGGCCCAGCCGGGCTCGGCGCCGCGCTCGGCCAGTGCGTCGTCGGTCAGGGGGCCGAGGATCCGCAGCAGATCGGCGACGCCTTCGACGTCCTTGACCCGGCGGTCCTCGGTCAGCCACTGCAGCTCGCTCTCCAGCTCGGCCAGCACCTCCGCGTCGAGCAGCTCGCGCAGCTCCGCCTGGCCCAGCAATTCGGCCAGCAGCCGCGAATCGAGGGAGAGCGCGGCGGCGCGGCGCTCCGCGAGCGGGGAGTCGCCCTCGTACAGGAACTGGGCGACGTAGCCGAAGAGCAGCGAGCGGGCGAAGGGGGACGGCTCCGGGGTCGTCACCTCCACCAGCCGGACCCGGCGCGCTTCGATGTCCCCCATCAGCTCGGTGAGGCCGGGGACGTCGAAGACGTCCTGGAGGCATTCGCGGACGGCCTCCAGGATGATCGGGAACGAGCCGAACTCCCCCGCGACCTGGAGCAGCTGGGAGGCGCGCTGACGCTGCTGCCACAACGGGGTGCGCTTGCCGGGGCTGCGGCGCGGCAGCAGGAGGGCGCGGGCCGCGCACTCGCGGAACCGGGCGGCGAAGAGGGCCGATCCGCCGACCTGGCCGGTGACGATCTGGTCGATCTCGCCCTTGTCGAACGTGACGTCGGCGGCCCCGACCGGGGACTGCCCGCTGTCGAATTCCGTGCCGGGCCGCGCCGGGTCGGCGTCCAGCAGGTCCAGGCCCATGAGGTCCGCGTCGGGCAGCCGCAGCACGATGCCGTCGTCCGCGTGCATCACCTGGGCGTCCATGCCGTACCGCTCGGTGAGCCGGGCGCCGAGGGCCAGGGCCCAGGGGGCGTGGACCTGGGCACCGAAGGGGGAGTGGACGACGACGCGCCAGTCGCCCAGCTCGTCACGGAACCGCTCGACGACGATCGTCCGGTCGTCCGGCACATGGCCGCAGGCGCGGCGCTGCTCGTCGAGGTAGGACAGGACGTTGTCCGCCGCCCAGGTGTCGAGCCCGGCCGCGTCCAGCCGCTCGCGGGCCGCCTCGGGCGTCAGCCCGCCGACCTCGCGCAGGAACGCGCCCAGCGCCCGGCCGAGTTCGAGCGGGCGGCCCAGCTGGTCGCCCTTCCAGAACGGCAGCCGGCCGGGGATGCCCGGCGCGGGCGTGACCAGGACCCGGTCGCGGGTGATGTCCTCGATCCGCCAGGAGGTGGTCCCGAGCGTGAACACATCGCCGGCCCGCGACTCGTAGACCATCTCCTCGTCCAGCTCGCCGACCCGGCCGCCGCCCTTCTTGGGGTCCGAGCCCGCCAGGAAGACGCCGAAGAGGCCCCGGTCGGGGATGGTGCCGCCCGAGGTGACGGCGAGCCGCTGCGCCCCCGGGCGCCCCGTGACCGTACCGGCCACGCGGTCCCAGACAAGCCGCGGCCGCAGCTCCGCGAAGGCGTCCGACGGATAGCGGCCGGCGAGCATGTCGAGCACCGCTGTGTACGCGGACTCGGGCAGTGAGGCGAAGGGCGCCGCCCGCCGCACCACCGCCAGCAGCTCGTCCACGTCCCAGGTGTCCAGGGCCACCATGGCGACGATCTGCTGGGCGAGCACGTCCAGCGGGTTGGCGGGCACGCGCAGCGACTCGATGGCTCCCTCGCGCATCCGCTCCGTGACCACGGCCGCCTGCACCAGGTCGCCCCGGTACTTGGGGAAGACCACACCGGTCGAGACGGCGCCGACCTGGTGCCCGGCGCGCCCGACGCGCTGGAGACCGGAGGCCACCGAGGGCGGTGACTCGACCTGGACGACGAGATCCACCGCGCCCATGTCGATGCCCAGCTCCAGGCTGGAGGTCGCCACGACGGCCGGCAGCCGGCCCGCCTTGAGGTCCTCCTCGACCAGGGCCCGCTGCTCCTTGGAGACCGAGCCGTGGTGGGCGCGGGCGAGCACCGGCGACGCCCCCTTGGCCGCGCCGGACTGGGCCATCAGCTCGGCGGGGGAGTGGTGGCCCGGCAGGGGCTCGCCCGTGGCGCGCTCGTACGCGATCTCGTTGAGCCGGTTGCACAGGCGCTCGGCGAGTCGCCGGGAATTGGCGAACACGATCGTGGAGCGGTGGGCCTGGACCAGGTCGGCGATCCGCTCCTCCACATGGGGCCAGATCGACGGCTTCTCCTTGGCGTCCCCCTCCTGGACGGGGGAGGCCCCCAGCTCGCCGAGGTCCTCGACCGGGACGACCACCGAGAGGTCGAACTCCTTGCCGGACGGCGGCTGGACGATCTCCACCCTGCGCTGGGGCGACAGATAGCGCGCCACCTCGTCCACCGGCCGCACCGTCGCGGACAGGCCGATCCTGCGGGCGGGCCGGGCGAGCAGGGTGTCCAGACGCTCCAGGGACAAGGCGAGATGCGCGCCCCGTTTGGTCCCGGCGACGGCGTGCACCTCGTCGAGGATGACCGTCTCGACGCCCGCGAGCGCGTCCCGGGCGGCGGAGGTGAGCATCAGGAACAGCGACTCGGGGGTGGTGATCAGGATGTCCGGCGGGCGGGTCACGAGCGCCCGGCGCTCGGCGGGCGGAGTGTCCCCGGAGCGGATCCCGACCCGGATCTCCGGCTCGGGCAGCCCCAGCCGTACGGATTCCTGGCGGATACCGGTGAGCGGGCTGCGCAGATTACGTTCGACGTCCACCGCGAGCGCCTTGAGCGGGGACACGTACAACACCCGGCAGCGCTTCCGGGGCTCGGCGGGCGGCGGGGAGCTCGCCAGCCGGTCCAGCGAGGCGAGGAAGGCAGCCAGCGTCTTGCCGGATCCGGTCGGCGCGACGACCAGCACGTCCGACCCCTCGTCGATCGCCCGCCAGGCCCCCGCCTGCGCGGCCGTGGGCGCGGTGAACGCCCCCGTGAACCAGGCCCGGGTCGCGGGGGAGAACGCCGAGAGGGCCGAAGCCGGATCCCCGGCCGGAGCTGCCGCCATGTCGTCCGCCATGCCCCCATCCTGTACCGCCCCACTGACAATGCCCCGGATCCGCAGGTCAGCCGGGCCTCCAACGAAGAGGAAGCCGGGGTTCCGGGGTGCTGGTGCGGTTGTGCGGCTGGTTGTGGGGCGGATCGTGCGGCCGGGCCCGAGCGGGTCGGCTACACGGCGCGCCCGTACGCCCGCAGAGTGAGCAGCGCGGTGATGGTCACCATCGGGCGGCATTCCAGACGCGTCCCCGGCGCCCATTGGCGCCAGCGGATCGGCCAGCCGCCGTCGTCCTCCTGCGAGGCGGCCAGGAAGTCCAGGGACCGCTGCAGTTCCGCGTCGGTGAACCAGGCGGCGGCCACCGAGTCCGGGTTCCGCGCGTAGTCGTGCGGGAAGTGGTGCTCGTCGGGCGCGTAGCCGTCGGGCACGGGGTATTCCGTCACGAGCTCGGGGTCCAGGACGGCCAGCCGCTGCTCCCGTACGACCCGGCCGATCCGCTCCGCCGCCGCCTCCGCGCGGGCGCGGTCGGGGGCGCCGTCCAGAAAAGCGACGGCCGCCTCGACCTCGTACGGGTGAGTTTTCGCGCCCTGGCCGAGGGCGTCGACCGCGGCCCAGCAGAAGTCGGTGGCCCGGAACAGCCACGCGTGCCAGACCGCGTTCCGGTGCAGCAGGCCCACCACGGGCCCGGTGGCGAGCAGATCGCTGGGCGGGTCGTCCACGATCGGGATCCAAGGAGCGGCCGGATAGCCGCGCAGCGACGGGTGCAGGGCCGGCAGCGCGCCGTCCGCGGTGGAGATCGCTGTCAGATAGCGACACACCCGTTCCACCCGCCGGTCGCCGCACCGGCCGATCTCGTCGAGCACGCGCAGCGCGTGCGCGGTGTGCAGGGGCTGGCTCACCGGCCCGCGCAGATCGGGCTCCAGGGCGTGGCCGTAACCGCCGTCGTCACCCAGATAGGCATTGAGGGCCGCCTCCACGGCGTCGGGGTCGCCGTCCAGAAAGTGGAACGCGAATCTGCGCTGTTCGAGGACGCGGGCGGTCAGCCAGAGGAACTGTTCGGCACGGACTACGGGGGATGCTCCGGATCGGGCCATGCCCAGACCGTAAGGGCGGAAAGCGGCACCGGTCAGCGGCTCGTGCCCGGCAGCACTCTCAGGGGCGGGATACTGGGCGCATGCGGTTGACGGTCTTCTGGCAGCGGATGGGCGATTATTTCGGCGTGGCGTACGCCGATTCCTTCGCACGCGATCATGTGATGTCCGAGCTCGGCGGGAGGACTGTGCACCAGGCGCTCGACGCGGGCTGGAACGCCAAGGACGTGTGGCGCGCGGTGTGCGGGGCCCTGGACATCCCCGAAGACAAGCGCTGACGCCCCCGCGGCGGCCGGCACCCACCCGGGATACCCGGGTGGACGCTCCCGGGCCGCGCGGCGCGGCGGTTTTCCGGCTGGCCGTATGGGTGACACTTGCCCCGTGGCAGCCTCAGACGACACCTCCCCGGACCATGCCCCACCGCCGCCCCCCGACACCGGTGCCGAGCGGAGTTCCGGCGCCGGCATGCCGCGCTGGCTGCCCCGCGCGATGGTGGCGGCGCTCGCCCTCTTCGCCTGCTTCCAGCTGGCCAGCTGGGCGTTCCACCAGCTCATCGGCCTGCTGCTCAACATCCTGATCGCGTTCTTCCTCGCGCTCGCCGTCGAACCGGCCGTGGCGCGGATGTCCGCGCGGGGCATGCGCCGGGGACTGGCGACGGGCCTCGTCTACCTCGGGGTCGTCGGCGCCTTCGTGGGCTTCTTCACGCTCATGGGGTCGGTGCTCGCCGACCAGATCGTGACGATGGTGGAGAACTTCCCCGCCTATCTGGACTCCGTGATCAGATGGATCAACCGGACGTTCCGCACCGACCTCTCCCGGGTCGAGGTCCAGAACAACCTGCGGCACTCGGACTGGCTGCGGAAGTACGTCCAGAACAGCGCCGCCGGTGTCCTGGACGTCTCCGCCACGGTCCTGGGCGGCCTGTTCAAGCTGCTGACCGTGCTGCTCTTCTCGTTCTACTTCGCGGCCGACGGGCCCCGGCTGCGCCGGGCCCTGTGCTCCGTGCTGCCGCCCAGCCGGCAGATCGAGGTGCTGCGCGCCTGGGAGATCGCCGTCGACAAGACCGGCGGCTATCTCTACTCGCGCGCTCTGATGGCGCTGATCTCCGGCGTCGCGCACTACGTCCTGCTGCAGGTCCTCGGAGTGCCCTACGCCCCGGCGCTCGCGGTCTGGGTCGGGATCATCTCCCAGTTCATCCCGACCATCGGCACCTACCTCGCGGGCGCGCTCCCGATGCTGCTCGCCTTCACGGTGAACCCCTGGTACGCGGTGTGGGTGCTCGGCTTCGTCGTGATCTACCAGCAGTTCGAGAACTACCTGCTCCAGCCGCGCATCACCGCCAAGACCGTCGACCTGCACCCGGCCGTCGCCTTCGGCTCGGTGGTCGCGGGCACCGCGCTGCTCGGCGCGGTGGGCGCGCTGATCGCCATCCCGGCGACCGCGACGCTCCAGGCCTTCCTCGGCGCGTACGTGAAGCGGTACGACGTGACGGACGACCCGCGCGTGCACGGCCGGCGGCCGCGCCGCGGCCCGGGAGATTCGGCCCTCGGCCGGCTGTTCAGGGCGTGGCGCGCGCGGTCGTGACCGCGCGCTTCACTCGGCGGATGAACGCTCGACGTGGCGGGTGCCGCGGGACCGGGTCTGTGCCTCGGCACGCGGCGTCGTCGAGCGCGGCGTCCAGCGCAGCACCGCCCAGGTGAGGAGGCCGAGCGCGAAGCCGTACACGGCGACGAGGCCGTGGCCGTTGTCCTGCGTGCACCACATCAGCAGCCCGAGCGCCGGGACGCCGGCCGCGAGGGCCTGCTCCTTTTTGATCCGGGTGCGCGTGAGGAGGGCCGCGGCCAGGGTCGCGCCCAGGAAGTAGGTGGCGCCGGAACTGCCCGCGAAGTTGCGGGGGTCGGTGCCGGGGCCGCCGCCCAGGCCGAGCACGGCGTCGATCCGCTCCGGCAGGAGGATGCCGGCGACGAAGAGGAACACCGTCAGCCGGCCACCCCAGAGCCGCTGCGCGAGCGCCGCCACGCAGGCGAGGGTGGCGATGTTCCAGAGCGCGCCGGAGACGCCGCCGTTCTGCATGAAGACCGAGGTGAACACCCGCCACCAGCCGGTCTTGGAGGGGTCGCCGTCGAGGGTGGCCATCGCCCCCGCCCAGCACAGCTGGAGGACGACACCGGACACGGCCACCACGGTCAGGCCGACCGCGACCCACGGGCGGGGCCGCCCCCGCAGCGAGCCGCGGCCCACCACCGCGAGACCACTATTGATCATCATCACCATCAACGCGGCAGTGGTCACGTTGAACAGCAGCCCGCCCATGTCTCCCCCGAAACTTTCAAACACTGTTCGAACCAGTCGAAGAGAGGCTAACACACACTTTCGAACGGCGTTTGAAAACTTGTTACGCTGGCCTCATGAAGCTCACCAAGGAGCGAATCGTCGACGCCGGCATGGCCACCTTCGCCGAAGCCGGATATCACGGCCTGTCCATGCGCCGCGTGGCCGAGCGGCTCGGCGCCCACGCGGGCAGCCTCTACTACCACGTGCGGAGCAAGGACGAGCTGCTTGCGCTGATGGCCGACCGCGTCTGCAGGCATGCCTACGACGCCGCCGGCGCCGCCCTGGCCGCGCTCCCACCCCAGGCGACATGGCGGGAAGAGATCGAGGTCCAGGCCGCAGAGCTGTACCGGAGCATCCAGCAGCACCCGGGTGGCGCGCTCCTGCTGGCCGACAGCCCCGGCACCCTGAGTGCCGGTGGCCTGTCCCTGATGGAACGCCTCCTCAAGACCCTTCTCGACGCCGGCGTCCCCATTGAGCACTGTGGCATCGCGGCTGACACCCTCCTCAGCCACGTCACGGGCTTCGCCCTCCAGGAGCAGGCCGAGCCTCCGACGCCGACCGTCACCGCGGAGACCTATGCCACCCTGCGGGCCCGCTTCCCCCTCGTCATGGAGCAGATGCCCCGACTGGGCCAGGACGAGAAGTTCCAGCGAAGCATCAGGCTCCTGTGCGCAGCGTTCGAGACCCTCATGAAGAGCGATGGCGGCGGCGCCTGAGGAGCAGACGATCTCGTGGCCGGGCCCGGCCACCGCCCCGCCCACCGACTCCGGCACTCGGGCCCGTCGGCTCAGGCACTCGGGCCCGCCGGCTCAGGTGCTCATCCGCCGGTGAAGCGCTCGGTCGCAGCGGTGACACGCGGGCGGAGGGCGCGCTTGACACCAAAATCGAACATCCATTCTTATGGGGTTCCGGGCCTGATGACGGACGCTGGAAGAGGCGAGTTATCCACAGGCCAGGACGACGCCCGGGCCGATTGTCAGTGGCAGGCGTTAGCGTCGTGGACGTGAAGCGATCGACTCAAGCAAACCGGGTGGAACCCATGGCAGGAACCGACCGCGAGAAGGCGCTGGACGCCGCACTCGCACAGATTGAACGCCAATTCGGCAAGGGCGCGGTGATGCGCCTCGGCGACCGGCCCAACGACCCCATCGAGGTCATCCCCACCGGGTCGACCGCTCTCGACGTCGCCCTCGGCGTCGGCGGCCTGCCGCGCGGCCGTGTTGTGGAGGTGTACGGACCGGAGTCCTCCGGTAAGACCACCCTCACCCTGCACGCCGTGGCCAACGCGCAGAAGGCGGGCGGCACGGTCGCCTTCGTCGACGCGGAGCACGCGCTCGACCCGGAGTACGCGAAGGCGCTCGGCGTCGACACGGACAACCTCATCCTCTCCCAGCCGGACACCGGCGAGCAGGCGCTGGAAATCGTGGACATGCTGGTCCGCTCCGGTGCCCTCGACCTGATCGTCATCGACTCCGTCGCCGCCCTGGTGCCGCGCGCGGAGATCGAGGGCGAGATGGGCGACTCGCACGTCGGCCTCCAGGCCCGGCTGATGAGCCAGGCGCTCCGCAAGATCACCAGTGCGCTCAACCAGTCCAAGACCACCGCGATCTTCATCAACCAGCTCCGCGAGAAGATCGGCGTCATGTTCGGCTCCCCGGAGACGACGACCGGTGGCCGGGCGCTGAAGTTCTACGCCTCGGTGCGACTGGACATCCGCCGGATCGAGACCCTCAAGGACGGCACCGACGCCGTCGGCAACCGCACCCGTGTGAAGGTCGTCAAGAACAAGGTCGCGCCGCCCTTCAAGCAGGCCGAGTTCGACATCCTCTACGGCCAGGGCATCAGCCGCGAGGGCGGTCTGATCGACATGGGCGTGGAGCACGGCTTCGTCCGCAAGGCCGGTGCCTGGTACACCTACGAGGGCGACCAGCTCGGCCAGGGCAAGGAGAACGCCCGTAACTTCCTGAAGGACAACCCCGACCTCGCCAACGAGATCGAGAAGAAGATCAAGGAGAAGCTGGGCGTGGGCGTGCGCCCCCAGGCTCCGGCCGCCGAGCCCGGTCCGGACGCCGCCGGCGAGCCCGCCAAGTCGGTGCCGGCCCCCGCGGCGAAGTCCACGGGCAAGTCGGCCAAGGCCACGGCGGCCAAGAGCTAGACCGTGACACAGCGATGGGGGTATCGCCCCCGGCCCGAGGCCGGGGGAGACCGGCCGGACCTGGGCGCGGACGATCACATGGACGGCGGCCCCCTTTCCTCGTCGAGGGCCGGGGACGGGGCGTCGCAGCGGCCGGAGGAGCAGGCGCGGGCGATCTGTCTGCGCCTGCTCACCGGATCGCCGCGGACCCGCAAGCAGCTGGCGGACGCGCTGGCCAAGCGCGGGATCTCCGCCGAGGTGGCGGAAGAGGTGCTGTCCCGGTTCGAGGACGTGGGGCTGATCGATGACGCGGCGTTCGCCGACGCCTGGGTGGAGTCCCGGCACCACGGCCGAGGACTGGCCCGCCGTGCCCTGGTGCGAGAGCTGCGCACCAAGGGCGTGGACTCCGCGGTGATCGACGAGGCCGTCGGGCAGCTCGACTCCGAGCAGGAGGAGCGCACAGCCCGGGAGCTGGTCGAGCGTAAGCTGCGGGCCACCCGCGGCCTGGACCGGGAGAAGCGGCTCCGACGCCTTGCCGGGATGCTGGCCCGTAAGGGATACGCCGAGGGCCTCGCCCTGCGCGTGGTGCGCCGGGCCCTGGAGGAGGAGGGCGACGACCCCGAGCTGCTGGACCACTATCTGCCCGAGGGCTGACCGCCAGGCCGCTGCCCGTGGGCTGACCGCCCGGGCCCGGCTCCGGCCCCGGCTGCGGGCCGTCGTTGCCGCCTGCGGCGGCGAGCGCCCTGCGGGCGCGTCCTCAAACGCCGGACGGGCTGGTTCGGCCGGGCTCAGCCACCAGCCCGTCCGACCTTTGAGGACACCGCCGCACAGGTCCCAGGGGGACTCCCGCCATGGGCCCGTCCGTGGTCAGGGCGCCACCGGGAGTCCTGCCGCCCGCCAGGCCTGGAAACCACCCACCAGGTCCGTGGCATGGCGCAGGCCCAGTCGGCGCAGGGAGACGGCGGCCAGGCTGGAGGCGTAGCCCTCGTCGCAGATCACGACCACCCGTAGGTCGTGGCCGCTCGCCTCCGCCGCCCGGTGTTCGCAGACCGGGTCGAGCCGCCATTCCAGTTCATTGCGCTCCACGACGAGCGCCCCGGGGATGGTCCCGTCCCGCTCCCGCAGCGCCGCGTAGCGGATGTCGACCAGCAGGCCGCCCGCGGCCTGCACTTCGGCGGCCTGGGCCGGGTCGAGGCGGTCGAGGTCCGCGCGGGCGGCGGCCAGCAGCTCCTCGATCCTCATGCCCACTCCTGCGCCCACTCGACCTGCTCGAGCCGGAGCACCTGTCCCACCCGGCTGTAGCGCCGCATCATCGGCAGCGGTGGGTAGTAGGCGTGCACGGACACCGCGTGCTCCTTGGCCGAGGCGTTGAAGACCTGGTGCACATGGTGCGGTCCGAAAGCCCGGCCCTGGCCGTCGGCGAGCTGTCGCTGACGGTCGATACCGTCCGCCAGCTCCAGCACCTTCCAGCCCTCGGTGGGCAGTTGGGCGGACAGCGACTGTTCGGTCAGCCGTCCCGCCGCCGCCGCGAAGGCTCCGTGCGAGCCCCCGTGGTCGTGCCAGCCCGTGCCGGTGCCGGGCGGCCACCCGATCAGCCAGGCCTCACTGCCGCCCGGCCCCTCCAGCCGGATCCAGGTACGGCCCTCGGGGTCGAGGGGGAGTGAGGCGACGAGCGCGGCGTCGGAAGCGGTACGGCGGGCGAATCCCAGGAGATCGGCTGCCGACGGCGCGGGGACGTCCGAGGAAGGAGCGGGGGAAGGAGCGGAGGGGGCGAAGCCCGGGGAAGAAGCAGCGGAGGAGCCGGCAACGGGAAGCGCGGACGCGTCGACGGAAAGAGACACAGGGGGACCATCCTGAGGGATCGCGAAGGAGCGCGCGACGTCCCGCAGGCAGGGGCGGGAAGACGGTCGCGCGAAAGAGACAGCGCGGATCAGCAGGACGGACGACAGACGCAACCCGCATAGCGGACCAGGTCCAGATGGACCCTCCGCCAGAAGTGCGCGCCGCTCTCAGTCACGCTCCGGAGTCAACCACGATGGTCCGGACGGGTCAACGATTGGCCGTAGCTTCACTGGCCGCTCCGTCAGGCGCCCCCGCGAGCCCCGCTCGACCGCCTTGCCCCGCCCGGTCGGCCTGCCCGGCCCGACCCGCCCGACCCCAGCCTCCGGCCCGGTCCGCGCGTTCCGCGTGCCCCTCGGCCACCATGCCCCCGGCGGTCCCGGTCATCCCGGCGATCTGCGTGCCACCACCGGCCGCTTCCGCCTCGCGCACGTCGGGCGTCCCCACCGCACCACCCCGCACCGCGTCCGCGCACGCGTACAGCTCCGCCGGCCGCACTCCGGCCAGCGCCGCGGCCAGGTACCCGTCCGGCCGCACCATCAGCACCGTGTGCGCGGCGGCCCCCGGATACCCCTCGGTGACCAGCAGTTCCGCGGGCATCGGCAAGGCGCAGACGGCCGCCGCGAGCCGTGGCATGAGCCCGGCGCCCAGCCAGTGCCGCCGCTCCCACACGCTCGTACCGGGCGCGACGAGCACCACCAGCAGACCGCCGCCCAGCCGGTCCCGCAGCCGGGCGTCCGAACCGTCCGGCGCGGTCACCGGGATGTCCACGACCGGTGCCCCCACGGCGGTCCCCACCGGGACGGCGTTCGCGGGAGGCGCGGCCGGGGCCAGGGGCGTACGGGTGTATACGTAGGGCGCGCCCAGCGGTCCGCGCCCCAAGTGCCCGTCGCTGAGCAGTCCGTCGTGCCCCCGGGCCGCGCCCGGCACCACCGTCCGCCGCACCGCGCGCCAGCCGCCCACGCCGCGCACCGGCGGCAGTGCCCGGTCCGCGGCGCGCAGCCGGGCGCCGATCGCACCGCGCCGCTCCGCCTGGTAGCTGTCGAGCAGGGCCTCCGAGGCGCCCTGGTGCCAGGCCAGGCCCAGCTTCCAGGCGAGGTTGTCGGCGTCCCGCAGCCCCTCGTCGAGCCCTTGGGTGCCGAGAGCACCGAGCAGATGCGCGGCGTCCCCGGCCAGGAACGCCCGGCCGGTGCGCCAGCGGCGGGCGAGCCGGTGGTGCACGGCGTGCACGCCGGTGTCCAGCAGCTCGTACGGCGGCACTTGCCCGCACCACGTGTACAGGGAATCGCGCACCCGCGCGATGAGCAGGTCCGGGGTGACGAGGTCGCGGCCCGGCGGCAGCAGCCAGTCGAGCCGCCAGACCCCGTCCGGCAGCGGACGGGCTGTCACCTCGCCACCGCCGTGCGGCGGCGCGCGGTGCAGCACGGCCTCGCCCGGCCAGGGCAGCTCGGCGCGGAGCGCGGCGACCGCGTACCGCTCCACGGCCGTGCGGCCGGGGAAGCGCACGCCCAGCAGTTTGCGGACGACCGAACGGGCGCCGTCGCAGCCCACCAGATAACTGCCGCGCCAGGTCGCGCCGTTGGCGCCCCGGGTGTGCGCGGTGACCCCGGTGGCGTCCTGCTCCAGGGACTCCAGTCGGCTGCCGCCGACGATCCGTGCCCCCGGCTCGCGGGCGAGGGCGGCCCGCAGTCCGCGGGTCAGCGCGTACTGCGGCAGGTGCAGCGGGGACGGCTCGCCCGGCTCCTCCTCGAAGTCGCCGAAGCGGCCGGGCGGTTTGACGTGCTCGAAGCCCTCGCGCTCCCTGAACGTCAGCTGGGCGGCCACGGCGCGGCGCCGTACCGTGCGCCAGCCGGTCCACCGGGCGCCGTCGCCGGTGGCGCAACCCAGCCGCTCCAGCATCCGGGCGGTGTCCGGTCGCAGCACGGCCGTACGGGCCAGGCGTCCGTCGTCGAGTTCCGCGCCACCGATCGCGCCGACGGCCGGGTCCGTTCCCTCGCCACGGCCCGCCGGTCCCTCCTCGAGGACGACGACGGGCACCTCGTGCCGGGTCAGGGCGAGGGCCAGGGTGAGGCCGACCGGGCCGGCCCCGACGACGATCACCGGGTCCACGGCACGGCTCCTTCACACCCGTGGGGACCGGCGATCCCGTGGCGGGTCGCGCGGTGCGTACCGCCCGTACGGGGCGTACGGGTCAGCGGGGGACAGCCGGGGGGAACACGGTGCGCGATCACAGAACGTATGCAACCCATTGCGGGTGCTTGCGTCAAGTGACCATGACGTTCGCCGCGGCGCGCCGGAACGCGTGCGCCCCGTCGGCCCGATCGGGCCGACGGGGCGTCACCGTCGTGTGATGCGGTGGGGCTTGGGGCGACACGCGCCGGAGCCGCCCGGCACCGGCCTAGGCCGTTTGGCCCCCGCCGCCGCCCATCCCGTTGGTGATGCTCGGGTCGTCGGCGGGCATCGCGGGAGGGGAGCCCTTGCGTGAGCGCTGTGTGCGCCGTTCGACCCACGTGGCGACGGAGGACAGGGCCAGGCAGAGCAGGATGTAGATCGAACCGAAGACGATCACCATCGGGATGAAGGCGTAGACGCCGTTCACGGGCGGGGTCTGCTGGGCGAACGCCTTGCCGACGAACAGCAGCTCCTCGTACAGGATGATGAAGCCGAGCGAGGTGTCCTTGAGGGTCACCACGAGCTGGCTGATGATCGACGGCAGCATCGAGCGGACGGCCTGCGGGACGAGGACGCCCGTCATCACCTGGGTCTTGCGCAGCCCGATCGCGTACGCCGCCTCGCTCTGCCCCCGGGGCACGGCGTTGATGCCGGACCGGAAGATCTCCGCCTGCACCGAGCCGTTGTACAGGGTCAGGCCGATGATCAGGGCCCACATCGGCTCGGAGGTGAAGACCGCCGCGTAGAGCAGGAAGATCATGATGAGCAGCGGCATGGCGCGGAAGAACTCCACGACCGTGGTGGCCGCCCAGCGCACGGGCTTGTGGTCGGAGAGCCGGCCCGCCGCGAGCACGGTGCCGAGCACCACGGACAGCACCGCGGCGATCGCGAACGTCTTCAGCGTCGTCAGCAGACCGTCGAGGATCCGCTGCTGGGTGTCGGCGTACTCGTAGTCGTCCCACAGGCCGGCCTGGAACTGGCCGGTCGAGTCGAGCTTGTAGCCGATGAAGGCGATCAGGCCGAGGACGGCGACAGTGGACACGACGCCGTAGACCCGGTTGCGGACCTTGGCCCTGGGGCCCGGTACGTCGTACAGGACGCTCGAGGTCATCGGGCCACCGCCAGCCGGTTCTCCAGCAGTCGGAAGAGACCGCTGATCGTGAAAGTGATGATGATGTAGCAGACCGCGATCCACAGGAAGATCACGTAAATGTCATAACCCGAGGCGGCGTTGAGCGTCTTCTGCACGGAGCCGAGCTCCGTGACGTTGAAGCCCGAGGCGATCGCCGTGTTCTTGGCGAGGGCGATCATCAGGCTCCCGATGGGCGGAATCGCCGTCCGGGCCGCCTGCGGCAGGACGATCTGGCCCAAGGTCTGGTTGAAGGTCATACCGATCGAGCGGGCGGCCTCGGCCTGGCCCACCGGCACCGTGTTGATGCCCGACCGGATGGCCTCGCAGATGAACGCCGAGGTGTAGCAGCCCAGCGCCATGACGGCGAGCCAGAAGGAGTCCCAGCCCTTGAGGCCGAGCGCGGGCAGCCCCAGGGTGACGGCGAGGAAGAGCAGCACCAGCGGGGTGTTGCGCAACAGCGTCACCCAGGCCGTGCCGAATATTCGCAGCGCGGGCACCGGAGAAACGCGGAACGCCGCGATCAGGGTGCCCAGCACCAGGGCGAGCGCCGCGCTCAGCGCCGTCAGCTCGACGGTGCCGAGGAAACCTTCGCGGAACATCGCGAAGTTGTCCGACAGAACGTTCAAGTCACTTCTCCGGAAATCGCGTGGCGGGCAGCCGCGCCGGGCCGTCCGGCCCCCGGGTCACCCCGGGGGCCGGACCTCACCGGCGCGGCACCGATCAGGCACCGCTGGTCAGTAGCGGTCGACCGCGGGCGGGGTCTGGGCGGCGGCCCCGGAGAGACCGAGCGTGGCGTCGTACGCCTTCTTCCAGTCTCCGTTCTTCATGTGCGCCTCGAGGGCGTTGTTGACCGCGTCGCGCAGCGCCTTGTCGTCCTTCTTCAGGCCGACGCCGTACGGCTCCTTGGAGAACGGCTTCTCGACGACCTTCAGGGCGCCCTTGTTCTCCGCGGCGTAGCCCTTGAGGATCGAGTCGTCCGTGGTGACGGCGTCGACCGAACCGTTGACCAGGTCCTGCACACAGAGCTGGTAGCCCTGCTGCGCCTTGGCCTCGCCCACCCCGTACTTGGCCTCCTTGATCCGCTTGAGCGGCGTGGAGCCGGTCGCCGAGCAGACCTTCTTGCCCTTGAGGTCGTCCGGGCCCTTGATGTCGCTGTCGGCCTTCACCAGCAGGTCCTGGCCGGCGATGTAGTACGGGCCGCCGAAGCCGACCTGCTTCTTGCGCTCGTCGTTGATCGTGTACGTGCCGACGTACAGATCCACGCCGCCACTGGCGATCTGCGTCTCACGGGCCTCGGAGGGGACCGTCTTGAACTCGATGTGCGCCTCGTCGAAGCCGAGGTCGGCCGCGATCATGCGGGCGATCTCCACATCGAAGCCGGAGCGCTTCTTGGTGCCGGGGTTCTCGAAACCGAGGCCGGGCTGGTCGGCCTTGGTGCCGATGGTGATCTTCTTGCCCTTGATCTTCTCGAAGACGGGCGAGCCCTTCACATCGGCGGCGGAGTTCACCTTGTACGTCGGCAGGGTCGGGGCCGACGCGCCGCCGCTGGCCTTGTCACCCGTGTCGTCGGGGCTGCCCGACTTGCCGCAGGCGGTCGCGGACGCGGTGAGCGCCAGCACCACGGCGGCCGCTGCGGCGGTTTTGCGGAGCTTCATGGTGAACATCCTTTGCGTCTGCGGGTGTCCGCTGTGGTCGAAACCGCCGGCGGCCCGGCGGGGGAAAAGGGGGTAGGGGTAAAAGGCGGTCCGCTGAGCGCGGCCGGAATCGATCAGTGGTGGAGGATCTTCGAGAGGAAGTCCTTGGCCCGGTCGCTGCGCGGGTTGGCGAAGAACTGGTCCGGGCGCGCCTCTTCGACGATCTTCCCGTCCGCCATGAAGACGACACGGTTCGCCGCGGAGCGCGCGAAGCCCATCTCGTGCGTGACGACGACCATCGTCATGCCGTCCGCCGCGAGCTGCCGCATGACCTCCAGCACCTCATTGATCATCTCCGGGTCCAGGGCCGAGGTCGGCTCGTCGAAGAGCATGACCTTGGGGTCCATGGCCAGCGCCCGGGCTATCGCCACGCGCTGCTGCTGGCCGCCGGAGAGCTGCGCCGGGTACTTGTCCGCCTGGGCGCCCACGCCGACCCGGTCGAGCAGCGAACGGGCCTTCGTCTCGGCCGCCTTGCGGTCCGTCTTGCGGACCTTGATCTGGCCCAGCGTCACGTTCTCCAGCACGGTCTTGTGCGCGAAGAGGTTGAAGGACTGGAAGACCATGCCCACATCCGCGCGCAGCCGCGCCAGCTCCTTGCCCTCCTGGGGCAGTGGCTTGCCGTCGATGCTGATCGTGCCGGAGTCGGTGGTCTCCAGCCGGTTGATCGTCCGGCACAGGGTCGACTTACCGGACCCCGAGGGCCCGATGACGACGACTACCTCGCCGCGCGCGATGGTCAGGTCGATGTCCTGGAGCACATGCAGCGCGCCGAAGTGCTTGTTGACGTTGTTCAGGACGACCAGTGCGTCCGCGACAGGGGCCGCGTCCTTGGTCACCGATACTTCGCTCATCGGCGTTCTCGCTCCGTCCTCCTCGATTGGGGTGGACCCTAATGAGCCGTGACGACCAGCGTCATTACATCTGAGCGGAAATTGAGCATAACGATACGGACTCGAACGGACACTCCGTGTGAACGGGTCCTCCGGGCCACACTCCGGACGCGCGGGCGTACCGGGTCCATAACGGAAACCCCCTCCCGGCCGGAACCCCCTTGACGCGCGGGGCGTCCATCGGCGTGGATGCGGTGTCACACCACAGCGGTGTCACGCCACTGCCGCCCGGAGGGGGGCCGATGAGACTCCTGCTCGTAGAGGACGACGACCACGTCGCCGCGGCCCTGTCCGCGGTACTGGCCAGACACGGCTTCGCGGTCACGCACGCCCGTAGCGGGGAAGAGGCCCTGCAGGCCCTGCTGCCGGCCGAGCGCGCGCCCTTCGGCGTCGTGCTGCTCGACCTCGGCCTGCCCGACCAGGACGGCTTCGAGGTGTGCGGCAAGATCCGCAAGCGCACCAGCACTCCCGTGATCATGGTGACCGCCCGCGCCGACACCCGCTCGAAGATCCACGGCCTGAACCTCGGCGCCGACGACTACGTGGTCAAGCCCTATGACACCGGCGAGCTGCTCGCCCGCATCCATGCCGTCGCCCGGCGCACCCCGCCAGCCGACAACGCCGCCGGTGATCCGCACGAGGCGGAATCACCGTGCGCGCTGCGGCTGGGGGCCCTGACCATCGAACTACCCAACCGCCATGTCTCCGTGAGCGGCTCCACCATCCCGCTCACCCGCAAGGAATTCGACCTGCTCGCGCTGCTCGCGCAGCGCCCGGGCGTCGTCTTCCGCCGCGAGCAGATCATCAGCGAGGTGTGGCGGACCAGTTGGGAGGGGACCGGGCGCACTCTTGAGGTGCACGTGGCCTCACTGCGGGCCAAGTTGCGCATGCCCGCGCTCATCGAAACGGTCCGCGGCGTCGGTTACAAAATCGTCGTCCCGGCCGTCTGACGGCAGTATGAGCTTGTGCGCACCCGACTCCTCCCGCTGCTCATCGTCCTCATGGCGGGCGTCCTGCTGGCCCTGGGCTTCCCGCTCGGGGCGGGCATGGCCGCGGTCCAGCAGCAGCGGGTGGTGGTCGACCGGATCGATGACACCGCCCGGTTCGCCGCTCTCGCCCAATTCGTCACCACCCGGCAGTTCGGGCCCGCGGACGAGGCGGACGAGCGGCTGACGACCCTGCGGTCCGAACTCGCCCGCTACGAGGATCTCTACGACATACGCGTAGGCGTCTTCTACCGCGACGGGCGGGCCATGGCCGTCGCCCCCGCGGGCTGGTCCGTACCACCCGAGGGGGAGGGCCGACAGGCATTCCAGGAGGCTCTCGCCGGGCGGCGCAGCCACGACCCCGGTCAGGTCCTGCCCTGGCGTGGCGGTCGGCTCGCCGTGGCCTCGCCCGTCATCCGCGACGGTGACGTCGTCGCGGTCGTCGTCACCGAATCGCCCACGGGGCAGCTGCGCTCGCGCATCCTGCACTCCTGGCTGCTGCTCGCGGCGGGCGAGACCGCGGCGATGTTACTGGCCGTGGGGGCCGCCTTCCGGCTCACCGGCTGGGTGCTGCGGCCCGTGCGGACCCTCGACGTGGCGGCGCACGGCATCGCCACCGGAGCGATGAACTCCCGCGTCGCGGTGTCCAGCGGACCGCCCGAACTGCGCCGCCTGGCCCGCTCGTTCAACGAGATGGCCGACAACGTCGAAGAAGTCCTGGAACAGCAGCGCGCCTTCGTCGCCGACGCCTCGCACCAACTGCGCAATCCGCTCGCCGCCCTGCTGCTGCGCCTCGAGCTGCTCGCCATGGACCTCCCCGACGGCCACGAGGAGATCGCCTCGGTGCGCACCGAGGGCAAGCGGCTCGCCCGGGTCCTCGACGACCTTCTGGATCTGGCCCTCGCCGAACACGCCGAGAGCGACCTCCAGCTGACCGACATAGCCGAGATCGTCACCGACCGGGTGGGCTCCTGGTCCCCGGTCGCCGACCGGGAGCAGGTCACCCTGACCTACAGCGGCCCGGCCGCCGTGACTGGCTGGGCCGACCCGATCGCGCTCTCCAGCGCCCTCGACGCGGTGGTGGACAACGCCCTGAAGTTCACGCCCGCGCACGCACGCGTGGACGTCACCGTCGCGGTCGACGGCGACAGCATCGGCATCACGGTCGCCGACGGCGGTCCGGGACTCGCCGAGGACGAGCTCGGCCGGATCGGGGACCGCTTCTGGCGCAGCAACCGCCACCAGAACGTCTCCGGCTCCGGCCTCGGCCTGTCCATCAGCCGCGCCCTCCTCGCGGCGGGCGGCGCCACCCTCTCGTACGCGCCGAACGAGCCCAACGGACTGCGGGCGACGATCGCGGTGCCGCGCGACGGGGGCGGCGGCACCAAGGCGACGCCGAAGAGCGCGAGGGCCGGCCAGTCCGGCGGCCGTGCCGCCGGGGCCTGAGGGGCCTCGCTCAGGGCGCGCCCCCAGGGCGCCTCACGGTTTGACCGACAGGTAATAGCGCCGCGCGCCCGCGTGCAGCGGCAGTGGATCGGTGAAGACCGCCGTCCGCAGGTCCACCTTCTGCGCCGCGTGGACCTTGACGCCGATCCGGTCGCGGCTGTGTATCACCGAGCGGGTGATCCGCTCCGTGAGATCGGGGTCGGCGTGGTCCATGGTGACCAGGAGATTCGCGACAGCGATCGTCTTGACGGCCTGCGTGGCGCGCAGCTCCGGGTAGGCGTCCGCGGGCATGACGGCCGCCCTGTAGTAGCGCGTGTTCCCGCCGAGGGCGTGCAGCGGCGCTATCAGGTCACCGAGCTGCACCAGACGGATCTCCATCCGTCGGCCGAGGGTCTGCACGGCGTTGGTGGGCAGTCCGCCGGACCAGAAGAAGGCGTCGATGTCACCCTTCTCCAGCAGGCCCGGCATCTGGTCGATGCCCACGCGCACCGGGGTGATGTCCTTGTCGAAGTCGACCCCCGCGGCCCGCAGCAGCCGCCGGGTGATCAGCTGCACCCCCGACTCGTCCGTGCCCACGCCGACCCGCTTGCCCTTGAGGTCCCGTGCGGATCCCACCGTCGACTTCTTCTCCACCACCAGCTGCATGTAGTCGTCGTACAGCCGGGCGCAGGCGCGCAGTGACCGCGCGCCCTTCCGCCCCGCGGCGCGGTAGGTCGCGACCGAGTCCGCGGTGGCCAGCGTGAAGTCGGCCTTGCCGGACGTGAGCTGCCGCAGATTGTCCAAGGACCCCTGGCTCTCCCTGAGCCGTACCTCCAGCTCGGGCAGGTCGCGGGCCAGATCCTCCTGCAGGAGCGCGCCGTACTTCGCGTACACCCCGGTCGGCACCCCGGTCGCGAACGACATCCGCCCGCTCGGCGAGGTCTCGCCGTCGAACGGCCACAGCCACCAGGCCAGGAGTGCGAGCACGACGGCGGCCACCGCGCCCGCTCGCAGGGCACGGCACCGATCGACGTGCGGGAGTCGGGGAGCCATGGGTGCGGATACTGCCAGCCCGAGTGGATACGGACCAGGCCCCAAACCGTGACCATCGGGGACCATCGCGGCCCCCGCCGCCCGCCCGTCCCCGGCCCGGACCGCGCGGGGGAGGGGGCAGGTTGTTCGCGCGACCCCGTACCCTGGTCGATTGAGATGAGTGCGAAGACATACGAGGTGCGCACCTACGGGTGCCAGATGAACGTCCATGACTCCGAGCGGCTGTCCGGCCTGCTGGAGGACGCGGGCTATGTCCGCGCGCCCGAGGGCACCGCGGAGGGTGATGCCGACGTCGTCGTCTTCAACACCTGCGCGGTGCGGGAGAACGCCGACAACAAGCTGTACGGCAATCTCGGCCGGCTGGCCCCCATGAAGACGAAGCGGCCCGGCATGCAGATCGCCGTCGGCGGCTGCCTGGCCCAGAAGGACCGCGACACCATCGTCAAGCGGGCCCCGTGGGTCGACGTCGTCTTCGGCACGCACAACATCGGCAAGCTGCCCGTCCTGCTGGAGCGCGCCCGCATCCAGGAAGAGGCGCAGGTCGAGATCGCCGAGTCGCTGGAGGCGTTCCCCTCCACGCTGCCGACCCGCCGCGAGTCCGCGTACGCCGCCTGGGTCTCCATCTCCGTCGGCTGCAACAACACCTGCACCTTCTGCATCGTCCCGGCGCTGCGCGGCAAGGAGGAGGACCGCCGGCCCGGCGACATCCTCGCCGAGGTCGAGGCGCTGGTCTCCGAGGGCGTCTCCGAGATCACCCTGCTCGGCCAGAACGTCAACGCGTACGGCTCGGACCTCGGTGACCGCGAGGCGTTCTCCAAGCTGCTGCGCGCCTGCGGCGCGATCGAGGGCCTGGAGCGCGTCCGCTTCACCTCCCCGCACCCGCGTGACTTCACCGACGACGTCATCGCCGCCATGGCCGAGACGCCGAACGTGATGCCGCAGCTGCACATGCCGCTGCAGTCCGGTTCGGACACCGTGCTCAAGGCGATGCGCCGGTCGTACCGGCAGGAGCGCTTCCTCGGGATCATCGAGAAGGTCCGGGCCGCGATGCCGGACGCCGCGATCTCCACCGACATCATCGTGGGCTTCCCCGGCGAGACCGAGGAGGACTTCGAGCAGACCATGCACGTCGTGCGCGAGGCCCGCTTCGCGAACGCCTTCACGTTCCAGTACTCCAAGCGCCCCGGCACGCCGGCGGCCGACATGGAGGGACAGATCCCCAAGGAGGTCGTCCAGGCGCGCTACGAACGCCTTGTCGCCCTCCAGGAGGAGATCTCCTGGAGCGAGAACAAGAAGCAGGTCGGCCGCACCCTGGAGGTCATGGTCGCCGAGGGCGAGGGCCGCAAGGACGGCGCCACGCACCGCCTCTCCGGCCGCGCGCCCGACAACCGCCTCGTGCACTTCACCAAGCCCGAGCAGCCGGTGCGCCCGGGCGATGTGGTGACCGTCGAGATCACCTACGCCGCTCCGCACCACCTGCTGGCCGAGGGCCCCACCACGGGCGTGCGCCGCACGCGCGCGGGCGACGCGTGGGAGAAGCGCACCGCCGCTCCGGCCGAGAAGGCGGGCGTCATGCTGGGCCTGCCGGGCATCGGTGCCCCGGCCCCGCTGCCCGCCCCGACGGGCGGCTGCAGCCTCGTCTGACGGCGGCTCGGGGGCGGCTCCGGCCGCTCCCGAGCCGTCCGGGGCAAAGGACGTCCCGGGTGCGTCGAGTGCCCGCCGCGACCCGCGCCCGTCGCCCCACTAGGCTGCGGATCATGCTTGTCGCCGCCGCCGTCTGCCCCTGTCCGCCGCTGCTCGTCCCGGAGGTCGCCGCCGGGGCCGCACTCGAACTGGACGCCTTGCGGGCCGCGTGTCTGGACGCCGTGGCCGTACTCGCCGCCGCCCGCCCCGACCGGCTCGTTGTCATCGGCCCCGCCGCGGTCCCCGGCCCGCACCCGCAGGGCGCGGCGGGATCGTTCCGCGGCTTCGGCGTCGACGTCGACGTACGGCTCGGCCGGGGCGAGCCCGCGGGGGAGCGGGAGCTGCCGCAGTCCCTCGCCGTGGCCGCCTGGCTGCTGGGACGTACGAGCTGGTCCACCGCGCCGGTCGAGGGCCTGGGCGTGGACGAAGCGCTGGACACCGCGCGATGCCTGGAGACCGGCCGCGAGCTGGCCGCGGGGGCCGAGCGGGTGGTGGTCCTGGCGATGGGCGACGGCAGTGCCTGCCGCACCCTCAAGGCGCCGGGCTATCTCGACGAACGGGCCGCCGCGTTCGACGCGGGCGCGGCCCGCGCGCTCGGAACCGCCGACACCACGGCACTGGCCGCGCTCGCCCCGGAACCGGCCCGGGAACTGAAGGCCGTCGGCCGTGCCCCCTGGCAGGTACTCGCGGGCGCGGCCGAGGGAGCCGGACTGACCGGAGAACTGCTCTACGACGACGCGCCCTACGGCGTGGGGTACTTCGTGGCGACCTGGACCTAAGCCTCCGTCTCAAGCCGCCTGCGCCCGTGGCGTGTGCACCACCGCTGCGCGGCGGTAGTCCCCATCAGGCCGCCCTGGGGCTGATTTCGGCCGGGCCCAGCGAAATCAAGCCCGTCCGGCGATTGAGGACGCGCCCGCAGGGCGCCTGCCGCCGCAGGCGGCACGGGCCGGCCCGCAGTCGAAGAACCGCCGGCCAGGCGCGGCGCACCGTACATACACGGCGACGGCCGCGGAGCGAGACGCTCCGCGGCCGGTCGCCGACGAGGTGTCAGGAGGCCGACGAGCCCGTACCGCCGCCCTTGGCGTCCTTCTCGGAGAGCCGGCCGAGGGCGTCCTTCGCCTTGGCCGTGCCGGTCCGGATCTGGCTGCTGTACTTGCCCTTGGTCTGCGAGTCGACCACCTGCGCGGCCTTCTCCAGCCCAAGCCCGATCTTGTCCCCGTGCTGCTGCGCGAGATCACCGACCTTGCCCTTCACCGGGCCGAGCTTGGCTATGAGGTTGTCGAACAGGCTCACGAGCACTCCCTGATATTCCTCGTCGATACGCTACTTACGGGCGCCCTCACCGGCCTCGCTGTCGGCAGCCTTCTCCGCGGACTGCTGCTTGGGGATCTCGACTCCCTCGGCTGCCTCGTCCTCCGCGCCGGCCTCGGCGGACTCCTCCGCCTTCGCCTCGGCCGTCTCCTCGGCGTCGGTCGATTCCGCCGTCAGAGTGGCAGTCGCGGCCTCTTCGGTTGACGCTTCGGACGCCTTACGGCGAAACCTTGAAAACACGCCCATATCTACTCCATTACCTTACTGGTGTGAGCGAAATCCCGCGTCGCCCGGAGCGTCCCATTGCGCCGCTTCCGGGCACCGACCCGTGAACCGGCCGTCGGAACCTCGCAACAGGCAACGAACCCGGCCGCGTCGCGTCACGTCGCTCGTTCGAGGGGCGAGCCCAAGGTTTGCGAGACTGGTGCAGTGAAAAACGCAGTTCCCGCACCGCGGGTCATCGCCGTCGTCGGACCCACGGCCGCCGGCAAGTCCGATCTCGGCGTCGCCCTCGCCCAGCACCTGGGCGGCGAAGTCGTCAACGCCGACTCCATGCAGCTCTACCGCGGCATGGACATCGGCACCGCCAAGCTGACGATGGAGGAACGCCAGGGGGTCCCGCACCACCTGCTCGACATCTGGGACGTGCGCCAGGCCGCGAGCGTCGCCGAATACCAGCGGCTGGCCCGCGCCGAGATCGACCGGCTGCTCGCCGAGGGCCGCACCCCGGTGCTCGTCGGCGGCTCCGGGCTCTACATCAAGGGCACCATCGACGCCCTCGACTTCCCCGGCACGGACCCCGCAGTACGCGCCCGGCTGGAGGCGGAGCTGACGGAGCTGGGCCCCGGCGCCCTGCACACCAGGCTCGCCGCCGCCGATCCCGCCGCCGCCCGGGCGATCCTGCCCGGCAACGGCCGGCGCATCGTGCGCGCCCTGGAGGTCATCGAACTCACCGGCAAACCCTTCACCGCCAACCTGCCCGGTGAGAAGCCCGTGTACGACGCCCTCCAGATCGGCGTCGACGTCGAGCGCCCCGAGCTGGACGAGCGGATCACCGTGCGCGTGGACCGCATGTGGGAGGCCGGGCTCGTCGACGAGGTGCGCGCGCTGGAACGCGAGGGACTGCGCGAGGGGCTCACGGCGCCCCGCGCGCTCGGCTATCAACAGGTGCTCGCCTTCCTGGCGGGGGAGTGCACCGAGGAGGAGGCGCGGACCGAGACCGTCCGCGCCACCAAGCGGTTCGCCCGGCGCCAGGACTCCTGGTTCCGACGGGACGCGCGCGTGCACTGGCTCAGCGGCGCGGCCGACCGGCGGGCGGAACTCACCGGGCAAGCGCTGGGGTTGGTCGAACGGGCGGTCACAGCCTGATCACGTGATGGCATCGGGACGCTCCGCACGCCGTTCGTGACCGTGCGAGCGTGCCATCATCGAGCTCGATCGAGCCGTGAAGTCCGAGTTGGGAGGGCGCGTGGCGATGGAGGCCGGTCCTCGCGACAGACCGCAGCAGCCGCCGCCCGGTGAGCCGGAGGCGCTGACTCCGGACGGCCCCGAGGACACCGAGGGCACCGCACCCGACAGTGCCGCACCCGCGTCCTTCCGGGAGCTGCGCCCGCAGCGGAGGCTGCGCGTCTGGCAGCTCGCACCGATTGTCATGCTCGCGGCTATCGGCTCGCTGATGTTCGCCTTCCCGCTCGCCTTCGAATTCGGCGACGGCGGACCCGTCGTCGCCATGCTCGGCCTGCTCATCAGCTGCTGCGCCGCGGGCTGGGGCGTGATGGCGGCCCGCCGGGTGGGCTACACCTGGCCCGGCCTGCCGCAGCGGGGCTCCGGGCGCCGCCCGGACTGGCGGTACGTAGCCCTCTACACGGCCGTGGTCGCCCTCCTGGTCGTCCTCGCCGTCTGGCGCGTGGCGCGCCTGAGGTAGCGCGGGGGCCGCCTGCCCCCGTGCCCCCTGTGGGGTCACCCCTGGTCGCGGGCGCTGTCCCCGGTTCCCCGTACCATCGAATCGTGAGCACAGCGCAGATCGCCTTCCTCAAGGGCCACGGCACCGAGAACGACTTCGTGATCATCCCCGACCACGACGGTCGGCTCGAGCTGTCCCCGGCCGCCGTCGCCCGGCTGTGCGACCGCCGGGCCGGTATCGGCGCGGACGGCGTGCTGCGGGTCGTACGGTCCGCGGCGCACCCGGAGGCCCGCGCGATGGCCGACGAGGCCGAGTGGTTCATGGACTACCGCAACGGCGACGGCAGCGTCGCCGAGATGTGCGGCAACGGCGTCCGCGTCTTCGCGCGCTACCTCCAGCGGGCCGGTCTCGTCGAGGAGGGCGACCTCGCGATCGCCACCCGGGCGGGCATCCGCCGCGCCCACATCGCCAAGGACGGCCCCGACGGCACGCCCGGGGACGTCACCGTCGCCATGGGCCGTGCGGTGCTCCCGGACGGCGGGATCACGGTCACCGTGGGGGAGCACGAATGGCCCGCCCGTAACGTCAACATGGGCAATCCGCACGCCGTCTCCTTCGTCGACGACCTCGCCGACGCCGGGAATCTGTTCACGGCCCCCGCCGTCAGCCCCGCCTCCGCGTACCCGGACGGCACCAACGTCGAGTTCGTCGTCGACCGCGGCCCGCACCACGTCGCGATGCGCGTCCACGAGCGCGGCTCCGGCGAGACCCGCTCCTGCGGCACCGGCGCCTGCGCCGTGATGGTGGCCACCGCCCGCCGCGACGGTGCCGACCCCGCCCTCCTCGGCCACCCCGTCACCTACACCGTCGACATCCCCGGCGGCCGCCTGGTGATCAGTGAGAGCCCCGACGGCACGGTCGAGATGACCGGCCCCGCCGTGATCGTCGCGGAGGGCGTGCTCGACCCGTCCTGGCTGGACACGGTCCTCGGCTGAGCGCCCCGCCGCGCACCCCCTGCCCGTACGCGGGGGCTTTCGGACGCGGGCTCGCTCGAATGGGTGATCCGTTTCACTCTGGGCGAGAGCGGGTGAGCGGTGCGTGATGGGCTCGGTAGCATCAAGCACCGGTCTGGAGGCGTGAGCCGACCGCCGGTCGATGCCGCCGGAGGTGCCCATGAGCGCAGACGCCACGAATGAAGGTGCTCTCGGCCGCTGGCGCGGCCGCCCCCGACTCGACCTGAGACGGCTGGGGCGCGCGGCGCTGGGCGGTTCCGGAGCGCGGGGGCGCCTCCCCGACGCGATCGACCACGTCGCCAAGGTCCATCGCGCGCACCACCCCGGCGCGGACCTCGACATCCTGCGCCGCGCCTACGTGCTCGCGGAGTCCTCCCACCGCGGCCAGACGCGCAAGAGCGGCGAGCCGTACATCACGCACCCCCTCGCCGTCACCCTGATCCTCGCCGAACTGGGCGCCGAGACCACGACGTTGACGGCCTCCCTCCTCCACGACACCGTCGAGGACACCGAGGTGACCCTCGATCAGGTGCGGGAGCAGTTCGGCGAGGAGGTCCGCTTCCTCGTCGACGGCGTCACCAAGCTGGAGAAGGTCGACTACGGCGCCGCGGCCGAGCCCGAGACCTTCCGAAAGATGCTCGTGGCCACCGGCAACGACGTCCGTGTGATGTCCATCAAGCTCGCCGACCGGCTGCACAACATGCGCACCCTCGGCGTGATGCGCCCCGAGAAACAGGTCCGCATCGCCAAGGTCACCCGCGATGTGCTGATCCCGCTGGCCGAGCGGCTGGGCGTGCAGGCCCTCAAGACCGAGCTGGAGGACCTGGTCTTCGCGATCCTCCACCCCGAGGAGTACGCCCGCACCCGCGACCTCGTCCTCGCGCACGCCACCCGTACCGACCCCCTGCAGGCGACCGCCGCCCGGGTGCGCTCGGTGCTGCGGGAAGCGGGCATCACCGCCGAAGTCCTCGTCCGGCCCCGGCACTTCGTCTCCGTGCACCGGGTCCGGCTCAAGCGCGGCGAGCCGTCCGGCTCGGATCTGGGCCGGTTGCTCGTCCTCGTCACCGAGGACGCGGACTGCTACGCGGTCCTGGGCGAGCTGCACACGTGCTTCACGCCGTTCATCTCGGAGTTCAAGGACTTCATCGCCGTACCCAAGTTCAACCTCTACCAGTCACTGCACACCGCCGTCGCGGGCGAGGACGGCCAGGCCGCCGAAGTCCTCATCCGCACCCACCAGATGCACCGGGTCGCCGAGGCCGGTGTGATCGCCCTCGGCAATCCCTACGCCGGTCCGGAGACGCCCGACGCCCCGGACGGCGAGCGCGTCGACCCCACCCGCCCCGGCTGGCTCTCCCGGCTCCTGGAGTGGCAGCGCGCCACACCCGACCCCGACACCTTCTGGACCTCGCTCCGCGACGAGCTGGCCCAGGACCGGGAGGTCACCGTCTTCCGCGCCGACGGCGGCACGATCGGCCTCCCGGCGGGCGCGAGCTGTGTCGACGCGGCCTACGCCCAGCACGGCGACGGCGCGCACGGCTGTATAGGCGCCCGCGTCAACGGCAGGCTGGCAACACTCAGCACGGTCCTGCGTGACGGCGACACGCTCCAACTGCTGATGTCCCCCGACACCGTCTCCGGGCCGTCCCCGGAGTGGCTGGAGCACGCCCGCACACCGGCCGCGCGGATCGCCATCGGCCGCTGGCTGGCCACCCACCCGACGCCCGAACCCGGTGCGCCGCCCAGGGCCTCGCCCGCGCCGCCCGCCCCGGGCCCGCCCCGGCCCGCCGCCAAGGCCACCGGCCCGGCCCCCGCGGGACCCGTCGTCGTCGCGGAGAAGGCCGATCTGCCGGCCGTGAACGTGCGGCTCGCCGGCTGCTGCACGCCCGTGCCGCCCGACGAGGTCACCGGCTTCACCGTGCGCGGCGGCACCGTGACCGTGCACCGCGCCCAGTGCCCCGCGGTGGACCGCATGGTCACCTCCGGACGCGACCCGGTCGGTGTGCGGTGGCGGGCCACGGACGGCGCGGACGCCCGCGACTACCGCGTCACCCTGCGCGCCGAGTCCTTCAGCAGGCCGCATCTGCTCGCCGATCTGACCGAGGCCATCGCAGCCGAGGGCGCGGCGGTGGTCTCGGCCGCCGTCGAGCCGCCCCACGAGCAGCGCGTGCGCCATACGTACACGCTCCAGCTGTCCGACGCCGCGCGGCTGCCCGAGCTGATGCGCGCGATGCGGCGGGTCCCGGGCGTCTACGACGTCGAGCGGGCCGGCCGGCCGGTGGCGGCCGCGCCCCTGTGACGAGCCGGCCGGGCCGAGCGGGAGGCGCTCCGGCGGGGTGGCACTCCGTACGGCCCTTCGGGCCGCTCGTACGGGTGGGAAAGTGTCGTGGCGCCACTCGGGTCGACCCGCGCGCTGATAGCGGTGGACGCATGCCGCACACACCCGGGGCACGTCCCCCGAAGCCCCGGCGGTCCGTACGCCGCCGCGCCGCCCTGACCGCCGCCGTCGCGGCCCTTCTCCTCGGGGCAGCCGCCCCGCCGCCGTCCCCCACCGCGCGGGGTATCGGCGACCGGCTCTTCCCGGACCTCGGCAACCCCGGCTTCGACATCGCCGCCTACGACATCAGCTTCACCTACCACGGCAACGACAAGCCGCTCGACGCCGTCACGGTCATCGAGGCCGAGGCCACCGCCGACCTGGACAGCCTCAACCTGGACTTCACCCACGGCACGGTCGGCTCGGTCGAGGTCAACGGCCTGCAGGCCCGCTTCGAGACCGTCAAGGAAGACCTGGTCGTCACCCCACGGGTCGCCCTGCCGCGCGGCGGGGGCTTCACCGTCACCGTCCGCCACACCAGTGACCCGCGCGCCAGTGGGGACGGCGGCTGGGTCCGCACCGGGGACGGGCTGGTCATGGCCAACCAGGCCGACGCCGGACACCGGGTGTTCCCCGGCAGCGACCACCCCTCGGACAAGGCCCGCTTCACCTTCCACGTCACCGCTCCCAAGGACCTGACGGTGGTCGCCAACGGGCTGCCCGCCGGGCGCAGAGCCAGGGGAGCGGTCACCTCCTGGAGCTACCGGACCGGCCACCCCATGGCCACCGAGCTCGCCCAGGTCTCCATCGGCCGCTCCGCCGTGCTGACCCGCACCGGCCCGCACGGCCTGCCCGTCCGGGACGTGGTGCCCGCCGCCGACCGGAAGCAGCTGCAGAAGTGGACGGCGAGGACCCCTGGCCACCTCGCCTGGATGGAGAAGAAGGTCGGCAGGTACCCCTTCGAGAACTACGGGGTGCTGATCGCCGACGCGTCGACCGGATTCGAGCTGGAGACGCAGACCCTCTCCCTCTTCGAGCGCGGGCTGTTCACCAACGCCGCGTTCCCCGCCTGGTACGTCGACGCGGTCATGGTGCACGAGCTGGCACACCAGTGGTTCGGCAACAGCGTCAGCCCCCGCACCTGGTCCGACCTGTGGCTGAACGAGGGCCACGCCACCTGGTACGAGGCGCTGTACGCCCAGGAGAAGTCCGACAAGCCCCTCGTCGACCGCATGCGCCTGGCCTACGAGCAGTCCGACGCCTGGCGCGCCGACGGCGGCCCGCCCGCCGCGATCAAGGCCCCGGCCCCTGGCAAGAAGATCAGCATCTTCCGGCCCGTCGTCTACGACGGTTCCGCCCTCGTGCTCTACGCCCTCCGGCAGAAGATCGGCGCGCCCGCCTTCGACCGCCTGGAGCGGGCGTGGGTCACCGGCCATCGGGACGCCACCGCGACCACCGCCGACTTCATCGCCCTCGCCTCCAAGATCTCCGGCCAGGACCTGAAGCCGTTCCTGCACGCCTGGCTGTACGAGGCCAGGACGCCGCCCATGCCGGGCCACCCCACCTGGAAGACCGCCAAGAAACCCGAGTGACGCCCCGGCGGCGGCATGGGACCATCAACGGGTCGGCGAGGCGGCCGGCCCCGGGAATCTCCGGGGCCCCGCAGGCGTTGTCGACGGTGCGGCCCCACACCTCGGGGCCCGCACCTACCAACGATGCAAAGGATCAAATGACCTCCTCTTCTTCCCTTCCGCAGGACCAGGACCGGCAGAGCCTCCCGGAGAGCCTTCGGGCCGACGCCCTGATGGAAGAGGACGTCGCCTGGAGCCAAGAGATCGACGGGGAGCGCGACGGCGATCAGTACGACCGCTCCGAGCGCGCGGCACTGCGCCGGGTGGCGGGTCTCTCCACCGAGCTGGAAGACGTCACCGAGGTCGAGTACCGGCAGCTGCGCCTGGAGCGCGTGGTGCTGGTCGGCGTCTGGACGTCCGGCACGGCCCAGGACGCGGACAACTCCCTCGCCGAGCTGGCCGCGCTCGCGGAGACCGCGGGCGCCCTCGTCCTCGACGGTGTCGTCCAGCGCCGCGACAAGCCGGACCCGGCCACCTTCATCGGTTCCGGCAAGGCGCGGGAGCTGCGTGACATCGTCCTGGAGAGCGGCGCCGACACCGTCGTCTGTGACGGCGAGCTCAGCCCCGGCCAGCTCATCGCCCTCGAAGACGTCGTCAAGGTGAAGGTGGTCGACCGGACCGCCCTCATCCTGGACATCTTCGCCCAGCACGCCAAGTCCCGGGAGGGCAAGGCGCAGGTCGCTCTCGCGCAGATGCAGTACATGCTCCCGCGCCTGCGCGGCTGGGGTGCCTCGCTGTCCCGGCAGATGGGTGGCGGCGGCGGTGGCGGCATGGCCACCCGTGGCCCCGGTGAGACCAAGATCGAGACCGACCGGCGTCGCATCCGCGAGAAGATGGCGAAGATGCGCCGGGAGATCGCGGAGATGAAGACCGGCCGGGACATCAAGCGCCAGGAACGCCGGCGCAACAAGGTCCCCTCGGTCGCCATCGCCGGATACACCAACGCGGGCAAGTCCTCGCTGCTCAACCGGCTCACCGGTGCGGGTGTCCTGGTGGAGAACGCCCTGTTCGCCACCCTGGACCCGACCGTGCGCCGGGCCGAGACGCCCAGCGGGCGGCTCTACACCCTCGCCGACACCGTCGGGTTCGTCCGGCACCTGCCGCACCACCTCGTCGAGGCGTTCCGCTCCACCATGGAGGAGGTCGGCGACTCCGACCTGATCCTGCACGTGGTGGACGGCGCGCACCCGGCGCCGGAGGAGCAGCTGGCCGCCGTGCGCGAGGTGATCCGCGAGGTGGGCGCGGTCGACGTGCCCGAGATCGTGGTGATCAACAAGGCGGACGCCGCCGATCCGCTGGTCCTCCAGCGGCTGCTGCGGATCGAGAAGCACTCGATCGCCGTGTCCGCGCGGACCGGCGAGGGCATCGAGGAGCTGCTCGCGCTGATCGATGTCGAGCTGCCGCGGCCCGCCGTCGAGATCGAGGCGCTCGTGCCCTACACGCACGGCGGCCTGGTCGCGCGGGCGCACGCCGACGGCGAGGTGATCTCCGAGGAGCACACCCCGGAGGGCACCCTGCTCAAGGCGCGCGTGCACGAGGAACTCGCCGCCGAACTCCAGCGGTTCGTACCGGCCGCGCGCGGCTGACGCGCGGCGCTCCCGCAGGCGGAAACGAAGGCCCGCCCCCGACGGTGTCGGGGGCGGGCCTTCGCGCTGCGGTGTCGCGGACTCCTGGTCGGCGGTGCCGCGACTACTGGTTGGCGAACTTCCGGCTGAGCGCGTCGTAGACGCCCTTCGCCTCCGGGCCCAGGCGCGGACCCGCCAGCCAGGTGTTGCCGGCCGGGCCGATCGAGGTGTTGGAGACGAGCGCCAGCTTGCCGTCGGCGCCCTTGGCGAACCAGCCGCCGCCGGACGAACCACCGGTCATGGTGCAGCCGATGCGGTACATCGTCGGCTGCGCGGGCTGCAGGGTGAGGCGGCCGGGCCGGTCGATGCAGTCGTACATCTTCTGACCGTCGAACGGCGCCGCGGCCGGGTAGCCCCAGGCGCCCATGGACTGGATGGACTTCACCTGCGGAGTGCTGAAGTCCACGGGGAGGGCGTTGCCGACCGTCTCCTCCAGGGACTTGCCCGTGGGGGTCTCCTGCTTGACGTGCAGCACGGCGAAGTCATAAGGCGCACCCGCGCCGCCGCTCTCCGCGCCCTGCGCGATCCACTGCGAGGACGTCTGCGCCCAGTTCGCCCACCACACGCCGTACGGGGCGACGTCCTGCATCGGCGCGCTGTTGACCTGCGAGGCGGGCAGTCCCTTGTCGTTGTACGAGGGGACGAAGGCGATGTTGCGGTACCAGCCGCCCTTCTGCCCCGCGTGCACGCAGTGACCCGCGGTCCACACCATGTTGGACTTGCCCGGGTGGGCCGGGTCCTTGACGACGGTCGCGGAGCAGACCATGTGCCCCTGCGGGCCGTCGAAGAACACCTTGCCGACCGGGGCCGCGTTCTGGCGGTAGGGAAGTTTGACGGCCTTCGCGGAGACGGGCCTCGGCTCCGGGTCGGTGACGCCCTGGTCGCTGCTGCCCGAACCCGGGACCGTGCCCGGAGCGCCCTGCGTCGCGAGCGTCTTGTCGCCGGCCCGGGCGTCCTTCATGTTGCCGGGCTTCCAGTGTTCCTTGATCATTGGGTTGATGAAGTCGCGGGCCTCACGCATCCACTGGTCCTTGTCCCAGTTCTTCCAGGCCCCCTCCTTCCACTTCTGCTTCCACTTCTCCAGGTCCTGCGTGGGGATGCCCTTGGGCAGACTGGGGAGGTCGTCGCTCGCCTGGCTCGCGGTCGCACTCGGCTTGGTGTCGCCGCCCGCGGCCTTGTCGTCGGACGGCCCGCAGGCGGTGGCGGTCAGCGCCAGAGCGGCGGTGAGAGCGGCGGCCGCCAAGGCCGGCCGGCGTATGGGTGACATGGAGTGGACTCCCCCTGGTTGATCTCTGCTTGTCAGAAAAGCGCTCGTCGGTCGCGCGCCGATGCGTCCGGTGGCACGGCACTGATGGACTTGTCATGCACCGTCCCAGCGACGGGGCGCGGCCCCACACTATGCCCGGTGTGGTGGGAGACGGATGATCGCGGGTCCCTGGTTCCGCCGTGAAGGATCTTGGCTCTGGGCCGTGTTCCGTGGCCCGCGGCGTCGTTGGTACGTACGGGGGACAGCCGACCAGCGTTCAGCAGGAGGACCCAGAGCCGTGGCCTTGACCCAGCTACCGCCCGTGGGGCCGTCGGCGCGCGACGAGGTCCCCCGGCGGCAGCCGAGCCGTGACTCCGCGGCCCGCACCTACCCCCGCTCGCTGCCCGTCGTGCCGGTGCGCGCCCGTGGGCTGACCGTCGAGGGCGCCGACGGCCGTCGCTATCTGGACTGCCTCTCCGGGGCGGGCTCGCTGGCCCTCGGGCACAACCACCCGGTCGTGCTCGAAGCCATCCGTTCCGTCCTTGACTCCGGTGCGCCGCTGCACGTCATGGACCTGGCCACGCCGGTGCGGGACGCCTTCACCGAAGAGCTGTCCGCCACGCTGCCCCGCGCGTGGGCCGACTCGGCGCGGATCCGCTTCTGCGGCCCGGCCGGCACCGACGCCGTGCGGACCGCGCTGGGGCTCGTACGGAAGGCCACCGGGCGCACCGGGCTGCTCGCCTTCGCCGGCGCCCACGACAAGATCGCCGCGGCCGCGCCGGGCGGGAGCGTGATCCGGCTGCCCTACCCGCAGGACTACCGCTGCCCGTTCGGCGTCGGCGGCACCGAGGGTGCCCGGCTGGCGGCCGACCGGGCCGAGAGCCTGCTGGAGCACCGCGGGAGCCGGGCGGACGGCCCGGCGGCGATGCTCGTCGAACCCGTCCTGGGCGAGGGCGGGGTGGTCCCCGCACCGGACGGATGGCTGCGCCGGATGCGGGAGTTGACCGCGGCGCACGGCATCGCGCTGATCGCCGACGAGACGCACACCGGGGTGGGCCGGACCGGCGCGTTCTGGGCCGTCGAGCACAGCGGCGTCGTCCCTGACGTCATGGTCCTTTCCGACGCCATCGGCGGCAGCCTCCCGCTCGCCGCCATCGTCCACCGCGACGGGCTGGACGCCGGGCCGACCGGCGAGTGCGCGGAGACCTTCCGGGGCAACCAGCTCGCCATGGCGGCGGGCGCCGCGACGCTGAAGTACGTCCGGGAGAACCGTCTCCCCGAGCGTGCCGCGGAGCTGGGCGAGCGGATGCTGGCCGGGCTGAGGGTGATGGCGGCGGAGTGCGACCACATCGGGGAGGTACGCGGGCGCGGACTGATGATCGGTGTGGAGTTCGTCGACCCCGAGGCGCCCCGCCCGGCCGATGGAGGCAGCCGCCCGCCGCTCCCGGCCGCGCCCGCAGCGGCCGCCGCGGTGCGACGGGAGTGCCTGCGGCGCGGCCTGATCGTCGGGCCGGTCGACCGGTATGCGAGCGTGATCCGGCTGCTGCCACCCCTGACCATCACGGACGAGCAGGCGGAGGCGGTTCTCGACCGGTTCGCCGACGCCCTCGCGGCCGTCTCGCACGGCGCGCACCAGCGGCTCCCCGGCCCCCTGGAGCGACCGGGCGCCCGTAAGCCGCGCGACACGTCGAGGAACGTCGGTGCGCCGGGCAGCCCCGGCGCGACGACGCCGGGCGCGCCACCTCCCCCCGGCACCAGCTCGCACACCAGCCCGTCGAACCACCTCAGCACGCCGAAGGAGGCAGGCGCCGCATTCCCGGCCTGACCGCCGAGGTGCACGCCGCACAGCGCATGAACGCATCCCCGGACACCGATGCGTCCCCCGTCGGTCAGGGCCGCGAAGCCGGCCCGCCACAGGAAGCCGCCCCGGCGGTGCCGCACCAGAGCGGCCGCCCCGGCGTCATCCCGGACCCCGGCCGCCACGCCGAAGCCGACCCGCTGGAGCACCCCGACCCGCGGGTCGCCGGTGACGCCGCCACCGTGGAGAACCTGCTCCGCTGCTGGGTGCGCGAGACCGACGCCACCCGCCCCGACGGTCCCACCCTGCACCTGTCGCTCCCCGCGAGCGGTACCACCCTCCTCGTGCCCGTCGTCCACTGGTCCGCCACCGGCTGGCACCGCTTCGGGCCGCCCGTGTCGGCGGACGCCCCCGCCGACGCCCCGCCCGTCGACGCCGTCACGCTCGCCGCCCTCCTCGGCCGCGAGGTCGCCTACCGTGCCGCGCGCGAGGGCGGGCCGTCCACCGGGGACAGCGGCGATCTCGTCGGACGGGTCGCCGACTCCGCACGCCGCACCGCCGCGTTCCTCGCGGACCGGCGCGCCCGGCCCGCCGACCCGGACGGAGGAGACCTCTTCCTCTACGGCGAGCAGGCCCTCGTCCTCGGGCACCCCCTGCACCCCGCGCCCAAGAGCCGCGAAGGCTTCTCCGACGCCGAATCGCCGCTCTACTCCCCGGAGACGCGGGGAGCCTTCCCCCTGCACTGGCTGGCCGTCCACCGCTCCGTGCTGGCCACCGACTCCGCGTGGACCGAGCGCGGCCGGGCCGTGGAGGCCGCCGCGCTGGCCACCCGGCTCGCCGGTCCCCGCCTGCGGCTCCCCACGGACACAGCGCCCCTGCCGCTGCACCCCTGGCAGGCACACGACCTCCGCAACCGTCCCGATGTGGCCCGGCTGTTCGACGCCGGGCTGCTCCACGACCTCGGCCCTTGCGGCGAGCCCTGGTCCCCGACCTCCTCCGTACGGACGGTCTACCGCTCCGGTGCGCTCGCGATGCTGAAGCTCTCCCTCGGGGTGCGCATCACCAACAGCCGTCGTGAAAACCTCCGCAAGGAACTGCACCGCGGGGTCGAGGTGCACCGCCTGCTGCGCAGCGGCCTCGCCGAGCGATGGCGGGCGGCCTGCCCGGGCGGCCTCGGCTTCGACATCGTCCGCGACCCGGCCTGGCTCGCGGTCGACGCGCCCGACGGCACACCGCTGCCCGGCCTCGACGCCGTCATCCGGCACAACCCCTTCGGCCCCGGCGACGACGCCGTGTGCCTGGCCGGCCTCCTCTCCCCGCGCCCCTGGCCGGACCGCGCCGGGCAGGACGGGCGATTGGCCATGGGCTCCCGGCTCGCCGAGATCGTCGCGGGGCTCACCCTGCGCACCGGCCGGCCCGCCGGGGCGGTCTCCGCCGAGTGGTTCCTGCGCTATCTGGAGGCGGTCGTACGGCCCGTGCTCTGGTTGGACAGCGAGGCGGGCATCGCCCTGGAGGCGCATCAGCAGAACACCCTTGTCCTGCTGGACCGGGACGGCTGGCCGGTCGGCGGGCGATTCCGCGACAACCAGGGCTACTACTTCCGGGAGTCCCACCGTCCCGCGCTCGAGCGCCGGCTCCCCGGGATCGGTGCGGAGAGCGAGACCTTCGTGGACGACGGCATCGCCGACGAACGGTTCGCCTACTACCTCGGCATCAACAACATCCTGGGTCTGATCGGCGCGTTCGGCGCACAGCGCCTGGCCGACGAGCGGATCCTCCTGGCAGCGCTCCGCCGCTTCCTCAAGGAGGCCGCCAGGACGACGGGCGAGGGCCGCGCCCTTCACCCCTCCCCCCTGGCGGCCCATCTGCTCGAGGCCCCCACCCTCAGCTGCAAGGCGAACCTGCTGACCAGGCTGCACGGGCTCGACGAACTCGTCGGCCCGGTCGACACGCAATCGGTCTACGTCAACTTCACCAACCCCCTTGTCACCTCCGCCGGATGAGCGGCGAGCGCCCCGGCCCGGGGGTGAACGGGGCTCAGCGGGCCTCCTCGGCGGTCGAGATACGGAGGATCTCCGAGGGCACCGGGAGCCCGGAGGACAGTGGGGCTACCGAGATCTATGAGGGCCATGGGGGTCATGAGGGCCATGGGGTTCATGAGACCCAGGGGATTGACGGGGCTCAGGGGGGTCCTATCCACGGGGGCATCCAGGAGGAGTGCGACGCTGTGCCACCCATTGACGCCGACACCGACGCGGACCCGGGCCCCGACACCCTCGACCTGCGTCTTTCCGACGAACTGGTCGAACTCATCGCCTACGACCGCCCCGAGGCGCCCGCCTCCCGTGCCCCCGACCTGCTGGACGGCCTCGCCGGCTGGGGCCCGGTCGACACCCCCGTCGGCGCCTTCCAGCTCGTACCGGTCCGGATCGAGCGCGACCTGCGACTCGTCGCCCGTTGGATGAACGACCCGGCCGTCGCGGCCTTCTGGGGCTTGGCCGGGCCCGACAGCGCGAGCGCGGACCACCTCCGCGCCCAGCTCGACGGCGACGGACGCAGCGTGCCCTGCCTCGGCGTGCTCGACGGGGTGCCCATGAGCTACTGGGAGGTCTACCGCGCCGACCTCGATCCCCTCGCCCGCTATTACCCGGCCCGGCCGCATGACACGGGGCTGCATCTGCTCATCGGCAAGGTCTCCGACCGGGGCCGGGGCCTCGGCACCACCCTGCTGCGCACCGTCGCCGACCTGGTCCTGGACCACCGGCCGTCCTGCGGCCGGGTCGTCGCCGAGCCCGACCTCCGCAACACCCCCTGCGCCGCCGCCTTCCTCGGCGCGGGCTTCCGGCTGACCGGTGAAGTCGACCTGCCCGACAAGCGCGTGGCCCTGATGATCCGCGACCGCTCCCTGCGCGACGTCCTGTGAACCGGGCGCCGGGTCGTGCCGTGCCGTGTGGGGTTCCCCTCCCTTCCGCACTCCGTGAGGACGGCGATGTCAGTGCCGCCCCTTAGGCTGGAAGAGCTATGACTGCCTCCTCCTCCCTCACCGACCTGCTGCACGCCGCCGTCACCGCCGTCGGAGGCAGTGAGCGCCCCGGCCAGGTCACCATGGCCGAAGCCATCGCGGAAGCCATCGACGACAACGCCCATCTGCTCGTGCAGGCCGGCACCGGCACCGGAAAGTCCCTGGGCTATCTGGTGCCTGCCCTCGCCCACGGCGAGCGGGTCGTCGTCGCGACCGCGACGCTCGCGCTCCAACGTCAGCTCGTCGAGCGTGATCTTCCGCGGACCGTCGACGCCCTGCACCCGCTGCTGCGCCGCCGTCCGCAGTTCGCCATGCTCAAGGGCCGGTCGAATTACCTGTGCCTGCACCGGCTCCACGAGGGGGTGCCGCAGGAAGAGGAGGAGGGGCTTTTTGACCCCTTCGAGGCGGCGGCGCCCTCCAGCAAGCTCGGCAAGGACCTGCTGCGGCTGCGCGCCTGGTCGGACGAGACCGAGACCGGCGACCGGGACGATCTGACGCCCGGTGTCTCGGACCGCGCGTGGTCCCAGGTCTCGGTCACCTCCCGCGAGTGCCTCGGAGCCTCGAAGTGCGCGTACGGCGCGGAGTGCTTCGCCGAGGCGGCCCGCGAGCGCGCCAAGCTCGCCGATGTCGTGGTCACCAACCACGCCCTGCTCGCCATCGACGCGATCGAGGGCGCCCCGGTGCTCCCCGGCCACGAGGTGCTGATCGTCGACGAGGCCCATGAGCTGGTCTCCCGGGTCACCGGCGTGGCAACCGGCGAGCTCACTCCCGGCCAGGTCAACCGCGCCGTGCGCCGGGCCGCCAAGCTCGTCGACGAGAAGGCCGCCGACGCGCTGCAGACCGCTGCCGAGAGTTTCGAGCGGCTGATGGAGCTGGCTCTGCCCGGGCGACTGGAGGAGATCCCGGAGGACCTCGGCTACGCACTCATGGCGCTGCGTGACGCCTCCCGCACGGTGATCTCGGCGATCGGTGACACCCGCGACAGATCCGTCCAGGACGAGGACGCGGTCCGCAAGCAGGCCCTCGCGGCGGTGGAGAGCGTCCACGCGGTGGCCGAGCGCATCGTGGAAGGGTCCGTGTACGACGTCGTCTGGTACGAGCGTCACGACCGCTTCGGCGCGTCCCTGCGCGTCGCGCCGCTGTCGGTCTCCGGTCTGCTGCGCGAGAAGCTCTTCAGCGAGCGTTCCGTGGTGCTGACCTCGGCGACGCTCAAGATCGGCGGCGACTTCAACGGCGTCGGTGCCTCCCTGGGCCTCGCCCCCGAGGGCATCGAGGGCGACGACCTCCCTCAGTGGAAGGGCGTGGACGTCGGCTCCCCGTTCGACTATCCCAAGCAGGGCATCCTCTACGTCGCCAAGCACCTGTCCCAGCCCGGCAGGGAAGGCAGCCGGAGCGACATGCTGGACGAGCTGGCCGAGCTGATGGAGGCCGCGGGCGGCCGGACGCTCGGGCTGTTCTCCTCCATGCGGGCCGCGCAGGCCGCGGCCGAGGCGCTGCGGGGCCGGCTCGACCTGCCGATCCTGCTCCAGGGCGAGGAGACGCTGGGAGAGCTGATCCGGACCTTCGCCGCCGATGCCCGTACGTGCCTGTTCGGCACGCTGTCCCTGTGGCAGGGCGTCGATGTGCCGGGGGTGAACTGCCAGCTCGTCGTCATGGACCGGGTGCCCTTCCCCCGCCCCGACGACCCGCTGATGAGCGCCCGGCAGAAGGCCGTGGAGGAGGCGGGCGGCAATGGCTTCATGGCCGTCGCGGCGACGCACGCGGCGCTGCTGATGGCACAGGGGGCCGGCCGGCTCGTACGGGCGTCGGGTGATCGTGGCGTGGTCGCGGTGCTCGATCCGCGGCTGGCGACGGCTCGCTACGGCAGCTTCCTGCGCGCCACGATGCCCGACTTCTGGTACACCACGGACCGTAACCAGGCGCGCCGCTCACTGGCGGCCATCGACGCCGCGGCGAAGGCGGGCGAGAAGTAGCGTCGGCCGAGACGTCGGGGCGCGAGCGCACACAGCAGGGCCCCGGAACCGGCGCAGTGGTTCCGGGGCCCGGTCTTCGCGGACTCACACCCGCCGCAGCACCGCCACGACCTTGCCGAGGATGGTGGCCTCGTCACCGGGAATGGGCTGGTAGGCGGCGTTGTGCGGCAGCAGCCACACATGGCCGTCCTCGCGCTTGAAGCGCTTGACGGTCGCCTCGCCGTCGAGCATCGCGGCCACGATATCGCCGTTCTCCGCGACGGGCTGACGACGCACCGTGACCCAGTCGCCGTCACAGATGGCGGCTTCGATCATGGAATCGCCGACCACCTTGAGCACGAACAGCTCGCCGTCGCCCACCAGTTGGCGGGGGAGGGGGAAGACGTCCTCGACGGACTCCTCGGCGAGGATCGGGCCGCCGGCGGCGATCCGGCCGACCAGGGGGACGTACGACGCGGCGGGCTTGCCGGTCGTGTCGGTCGGCTGGGAGCTCGGCTGGTCGGAGCCGCGCACCTCGTAGGCCCGGGGGCGGTGCGGATCCCGTCGCAGGAATCCCTTGCGCTCCAGAGCCATCAGCTGATGGGCCACGGACGAGGTGCTGGAGAGCCCCACCGCCTGGCCGATCTCTCGCATGGACGGTGGGTAACCGCGGCGCTGGACCGAGTCCCGGATGACCTCGATCACGCGGCGTTGCCGGTCGGTGAGTCCGGAGCTGTCGGCCCGGATTCCTGGTGGGCGTCCCGGGAGTGAGCGGGCCGGCTTCTGCCCCTCGGCGTTCATGGCTGCGTCATTCATCGGGTGTGCCTGGTCGAGTCGGCTCTGGGAGCGGTCCTGGGCGGTGATGGTGGCGCTGTCTGCGGTGGTGGTCACGTCGGCCCCTCTCGAGATGTTCTCCCTAGCTGGACAACGGTAGTTGCTTTCGAAAGGTTGCGCCAAACACACGTTCGAGTGAAATATCGGAGATTACCTGACGTGATCAGGCGGGAAGGTGTACGGGCGGAGATCAATTCGCCCATTGCGGTAGCCTTCGGTGCGAACTCCAACGGATGGCGCGCGGACCGCCGGACCGGGCAACACGCCCCAAAGTGGCGTCGATCGCCGACCCTGCCGCGCGGCGCCCGGAATGGATCCGGGGCGTCCGGTGCCGGTTCCGTGCGCCGACGCCAGTGTGCCATTCATGGGCCCGTGGGGGCCCGTCCGGGGCCGCTCCAGCGCGCCCCGGGCCCCGTCCGACGGTGTCGGCGCCGGTCCTCGGCGGTGCGACACGCGCTCGGCGTGCTTGCCCGCCGGGCACCAGATCTAGTGGTTTGATGGGCGACGGCCACCCACCAGTAGTGGTCCGCAGGTGGCCCTGGTGAATTCCGGTCGCCGCCATCGCCTATGCTGGGGGCTGCTTCGCGAGGCCCGTACGGGGCCCGTCGAAGCCGAAGATCGTGTACAGCTTTTTTCGAGGTTCCTCGAGGGTGAAGGAGGGTGGAGAGCCATGCACTGCCCCTTCTGCAGGCACCCCGACAGCCGGGTCGTCGACAGTCGGACCACCGATGACGGTTGTTCGATCCGCAGGCGCCGCCAGTGCCCCGACTGCTCCCGTCGCTTCACGACCGTGGAGACCGCGTCACTCATGGTGATCAAGCGGAGTGGGGTCACCGAGCCCTTCAGTCGCAACAAGGTCATTTCCGGCGTGCGCAAGGCGTGCCAGGGGCGCCCGGTCACCGAGGACGCCCTGGCCCAGCTCGGCCAGCGGGTCGAAGAGGCGGTGCGCGCCACGGGCAGCGCCGAGCTCTCCACGCATGACGTCGGCCTCGCCATACTCGGTCCGCTCAAGGATCTCGACCTGGTCGCGTATCTGCGGTTCGCGTCCGTGTACCAGGCCTTCGACTCGCTGGAGGACTTCGAGGCCGCCGTCGCGGAGCTCCGCGAGCAGCGGCCCGCGACCGACACCGTCGGCCGCGGCGCGGACGTCGACGTTCCCGCGCCCGCCGCGGCCGCCGACTAGCAGCGGCGACCACACAGGATCAGCCCGGCGCGCCCCGCGCGCACGGGTGGAAGACACACACCGCGCCACGGAAGAATTGGGCGCATTAGGGCGTTTTGCCCGTAGAGGGAGGCGGCATGACAGAGACGACGAGCGGCCCGGCACGAGGTTCCCGCTCCAAGGGAAACAAGGGTGCCAAGGGTCTGCGCATCGAGCGCATTCACACCACTCCCGGCGTCCACCCCTACGACGAGGTGGTCTGGGAGCGTCGTGACGTCGTCATGACCAACTGGCGCGACGGCTCGATCAACTTCGAGCAGCGTGGCGTCGAGTTCCCCGACTCCTGGTCGGTGAACGCGGTCAACATTGTCACGAGCAAGTACTTCCGCGGCGCGGTCGGTTCCCCGGACCGCGAGTCGAGCCTCAAGCAGCTCATCGACCGAGTGGTGCGCACCTACCGCAAGGCCGGCGAGGAGCACGGTTACTTCGCCTCCCCGGCGGACGCCGAGATCTTCGACCACGAGCTGACCTACGCCCTGCTGCACCAGGTCTTCAGCTTCAACTCCCCGGTCTGGTTCAACGTCGGCACCGCCCAGCCGCAGCAGGTCTCCGCCTGCTTCATCCTCTCCGTCGACGACTCCATGGAGTCGATCCTCGACTGGTACAAGGAAGAAGGGATGATCTTCAAGGGCGGCTCCGGCGCCGGCCTGAACCTCTCCCGCATCCGCTCCTCCAAGGAGCTGCTCTCCTCCGGCGGCAACGCCTCCGGCCCGGTCTCCTTCATGCGTGGCGCCGACGCCTCCGCCGGCACCATCAAGTCGGGCGGCGCCACCCGTCGCGCGGCCAAGATGGTCGTCCTCGATGTCGACCACCCGGACGTCGAGGCCTTCATCGAGACCAAGGTGAAGGAAGAGGAGAAGGTCCGCGCCCTGCGCGACGCCGGCTTCGACATGGACCTGGGCGGCGACGACATCACGTCCGTCCAGTACCAGAACGCCAACAACTCCGTCCGGGTGAACGACGAGTTCATGAAGGCCGTCGAGGCCGGCTCGAAGTTCGGTCTGCGCGGCCGGATGACCGGTGAGGTCATCGAGGAGATCGACGCCAAGGGCCTCTTCCGCAAGATGGCGGAGGCGGCCTGGGCCTGCGCCGACCCGGGCATCCAGTACGACGACACGATCAACCACTGGCACACCTCGCCGGAGTCGGGCCGGATCACCGCGTCCAACCCGTGCAGCGAGTACATGCACCTGGACAACTCCTCGTGCAACCTCGCCTCGCTCAACCTCATGAAGTTCCTGCGCGACGACGACCAGGGCAACCAGTCGTTCGACGCCGAGCGCTTCGCCAAGGTCGTCGAGCTGGTCATCACGGCGATGGACATCTCCATCTGCTTCGCCGACTTCCCGACCGAGAAGATCGGCGAGACGACCCGCGCCTTCCGCCAGCTGGGCATCGGCTACGCCAACCTCGGCGCCCTGCTGATGGCCACCGGCCACGCGTACGACAGCGACGGCGGCCGCGCGCTCGCCGGTGCCATCACCTCGCTGATGACCGGCACCTCCTACCGGCGCTCCGCCGAGCTGGCCGCCGTCGTCGGCCCGTACGACGGCTACGCCCGCAACGCGGACGCCCACCAGCGCGTCATGAAGCAGCACGCGGACGCCAACGGCGTCGCCAAGCGCGTGGACGACCTGGACACGCCGGTCTGGGCCGCGGCGACCGAGGCGTGGCAGGACGTCATCCGCCTCGGCGAGAAGAACGGCTTCCGCAACGCCCAGGCCTCGGTGCTCGCTCCCACCGGCACCATCGGCCTGATGATGGACTGCGACACCACGGGCGTCGAGCCGGACCTGGCCCTGGTCAAGTTCAAGAAGCTCGTCGGCGGCGGCTCGATGCAGATCGTGAACAACACGGTCCCCAAGGCGCTCAAGCGACTCGGCTACCAGCCGGAGCAGGTCGAGGCGATCGTCGCCCACATCGCCGAGCACGGCAATGTGATCGACGCCCCGGGCCTGCGGGCCGAGCACTACGAGGTCTTCGACTGCGCCATGGGCGAGCGCGCGATCTCCGCCATGGGCCACGTGCGCATGATGGCCGCCGCGCAGCCGTTCCTGTCGGGCGCGATCTCCAAGACCGTGAACCTGCCGGAGTCGGCGACCGTCGAAGAGGTCGAGGAGGTCTACTTCGAGGGCTGGAAGCTCGGTCTGAAGGCGCTCGCGATCTACCGCGACAACTGCAAGGTCGGCCAGCCGCTCTCCGCCAAGAAGAAGGAGGAGGCGAAGGCTCCCGAGGCCGTCGTCGCCCCCGTCGCGGAGAAGGTCGTCGAGTACCGCCCGGTCCGCAAGCGGCTCCCCAAGGGACGTCCGGGCATCACCACCTCCTTCACCGTGGGTGGCGCCGAGGGCTACATGACCGCCAACTCCTACCCGGACGACGGTCTCGGTGAGGTCTTCCTCAAGATGTCCAAGCAGGGTTCGACCCTCGCGGGCATGATGGACGCCTTCTCGATCGCCGTCTCGGTCGGTCTGCAGTACGGCGTTCCGCTGGAGACGTACGTCTCGAAGTTCACGAACATGCGCTTCGAGCCGGCCGGCATGACGGACGACCCGGACGTGCGGATGGCGCAGTCGATCGTCGACTACATCTTCCGTCGCCTGGCGCTGGACTTCCTGCCCTTCGAGACGCGCTCGGCGCTGGGCATCCACTCCGCCGAGGAGCGCCAGCGTCACCTGGACACCGGCTCCTACGAGCCGTCCGACGACGATGTCGACGTCGAGGGCCTGGCGCAGTCCGCGCCGCGGCACATCGAGGCCCCGAAGGCGGAGGCCCCGGCGCAGCCGGCGGCCGTCGTCCCGGCCCCGAAGCAGGTCCACAACTCCACCGAGCTGGTGGAGATGCAGCTCGGCCTGAACGCGGACGCGCCGCTGTGCTTCTCCTGTGGCACGAAGATGCGCCGCGCGGGCAGCTGCTACCTCTGCGAGGGCTGCGGCTCGACCAGCGGCTGCAGCTGATCATCGCCTGAACCGAAGGGGAGCCGGCCCGGTGCCGGCTCCCCTTCGGCGTGCTGTTGTCGACAACGCCCCGGGCCGATCATCGACGGTCATTTTCGATCATGAATACTGGCGGGACGACCAGGCAGGGGAGTGAGCGGCGGTATGGGCGAGTCTTTGTGGGGCGGCGACGAGCTGGATCTCGATGCCTATCTGGCGCGCATCGGATTCACCGGCACCCCGCGGGCGGACCTGGCGACGCTCCGGGCGGTGCACCGCGGGCACGTGGCCGCCTTCCCCTTCGAGAACCTGGAAATCCTGCTCGGCCGCCCCATCCTGCTCGACGTCCCGGCGCTGCAGGACAAGATGGTGACGCGCCACCGCGGGGGCTACTGCTACGAGCAGAACCTGCTGCTGGCCGCCGCTCTGGACCGTGTCGGCTTCTCCTTCACCGGGCTCGGGGCACGGGTCCGGATGGGCAGCGACAGCCGGCGCGCCGTCACCCATATGGCGCTCAAGGTCGAGGCCGACGGCGAGCAGTGGCTGTGCGACGTGGGCTTCGGCGGCGAGGGGCTGCTGGAGCCGCTGGCGTTCCGGGACGGGATACGCGAGCGCCAGGGAGACTGGACGTTTGGAATCGAGCGTGAACAGAAGGACGTACGCGCCCTTCGCACGCTTCACCCGGAGGGTTGGTTCGACCTCTACGCGTTCGGCCCGGAGGAGCGGTTCCCCGTCGACTACGCCGTCATGAACCACTACATCTCGACGCACCCTCGCTCACCCTTCGTCTCCCGGCCCGTAGTGCAGCAGACGGAGTCCGATCACCGGCGGAATCTGGTCGGCACGGTCCTGACGAGCGCGCGCGCCGACGGCTCGCGTGACACGTGCGAGATCGGGGTGGAGGAGTTGCCGGATGTGCTCTCGCGGGAGTTCCGGATCGAGCTCAGCCCGGCGGATGCCGAGACCCTCGCGCGGGTGTACTCCTCCGGTACGTGATACGTGCCACGGCCTGGGCCGTACGATGGCGCGGTGCTGGTCAAGTGGATTCGCTGCACCGTGGTGGACCGCCGCGGGTTCGAGCGGGGGCAGCGAAAATGGGCGGGGTTGCTCGGTGAGCCCGGGTTCCGGGGGCAGGGCGGCGGCTGGAGCCGTGGGCGTCCGCATGTGGCGCACCTCTTCGGCTTCTGGGAGAGCCGCGCCTTCTACGACTCGTTCATGGCGCGCTCGCACGACAGACTGGCGGCCTCCCAGGCCGGCACGTACAAGGACATCCAGGTCCGGCTGTTCGAGCACCGCTTCGACGTGAAGGTGGGCTTCCGGCCCCAGTTCTTCGACGCGGACGTGGTGCGGTTCGCCCACTGCCGGATCCGTGCGGACCGGGTGGAGCACTTCACGCACATGCAGGAGAAGGTGTGGAATCCGGCGATGGCCGGATCGCCGGGAATGCTGCGCGGCGTGTTCGGCGAGGCGCCCGGCCAGGAATTCCTGGTGCTGTCGATGTGGAACTCCGAGGCCGAGCACGGCAAGTACCGCACCGAGCGGGTGGAGCGGCTCGCCCTGCGGGCGCAGACCGAGGCGGACGTGGCGGCCATCGCGGGCGACATCGTCGCGATAGAACCGTCCTGGACGGTGTGACAGCCCGGCCCCGGACGCTCCGGGGCCGGTTCGCCCCCCCCGCGTGGCCTTGGCCCGGGGCTGTGGGCGCCGGGTCTCCGGCCGGTGCCGGGAGCGGGCGAGGCGGGTGGGCGGTACTCGATCTAGGGTGGCGGCATGTCACGGCCCCGGCGCATCGTTCTCATCCGACACGGAGAGTCGGAAGGAAATGTCGACGACACCGTCTACGAACGGGAACCCGATCATGCTCTGAGCCTGACCGAGAGGGGCCGCAAGCAGGCCGAGGAAGCCGGGGTGCGGTTGCGTGAGCTCTTCGGCGACGAGCAGGTCTCCGCCTATGTCTCCCCCTACCGGCGCACCCACCAGACCTTCCAGGCCCTCGGGCTCGATCCGCGCCTCGTCCGGGTCCGCGAGGAGCCGCGGCTGCGCGAGCAGGACTGGGGAAACTGGCAGGAGCGCGAGGACGTACGTAAGCAGAAGGTCTACCGCGACGCCTACGGGCACTTCTTCTACCGCTTCGCCCAGGGCGAGTCGGGCGCGGACGTCTACGACCGGGTGGGTGCCTTCCTGGAGAGCCTGTGGCGCAGTTTCGAGGACCCGGCGCACCCGCCGAACGTCCTGATCGTCACGCACGGCCTGACCATGAGGCTGTTCTGCATGCGCTGGCTGCACTGGACCGTCGCCGAGTTCGAATGCCTGTCCAACCCGGGCAACGCCGAGAGCCGCGCCCTGCTGCTCGGACCCGACGGCCGGTATCACCTGGACCGGCCGTTCGAGCGCTGGTGCACCCCCGAATCGTACGGCTTCACCGGTTAGAGTTCGCTGCGATGACCGCTGACCGATTCCACCGAGCCCTGGGGAGCCTGCGAGGGCTGGCCGTGGGCGACGCCCTCGGCTCCCAGTTCTTCGTCCCCGACAACTATCCGTCCCTCAAGCGTCGCGAGCTGCCGCCCGCCCCCTGGCAGTGGACCGACGACACCGAGATGGCCTGCTCCGTGCTGGCGGTCCTCGCCGAGCACGGCCGCATCGACCAGGACGCCCTCGCGCGCTCCTTCGCCCAGCACCACGACTTCGACCGCGGCTACGGTCCGGCGGTGGGCCGGATGCTGCGGCTGATCAGGGAGGGCGGCGACTGGCGTGAGCTGGCCGCCGCGCTGTTCCAGGGCCAGGGCTCCTGGGGCAACGGCGCGGCCATGCGGATCGCCCCGCTGGGCGCCTGGTACGCGGACGATCCCGAGCAGGCCACGCACCAGGCCGAGATCTCGGCCTACACCACCCACCAGCACCGCGAGGCGGTCGCCGGGAGCATGGCCGTGGCCGCCGCCGCGGCGATCGCCGCCGACCCGGCGGGCGCCGTCGACCCGGGCGCCCTGCTGGACGGCGTGATCGCACTGGTGCCCCGCAGCGCCGTGCACGCGGGGCTGCGCCGCGCCCGCGACATGCTCGACTACGGGGACGCGACCACCGTCGCGGCCGTCCTCGGCTGCGGCCGGCGCACCAGCGCCCATGACACGGTGCCCTTCGCGCTGTGGGCGGCGGCCCGCCATCTCGACTCCTTCGAGGAAGTGTTCTGGACCACGGCGCAGGCCGGCGGCGATGTGGACACCACCTGCGCGATCGCCGGCGGCGTGGTCGCGGCCGGGGTGCGCGGCGCCCCGCCCGCCGACTGGCTGCGACAGACCGAGGACCTGCCCGACTGGCTGCCGGCCGCCGCGCGCTGAGCTGACGGGCGGTAGTGGGGGCGGCGCACCGCGTGCCGCCCCCGGGGCGTACGCTTACAGCGTCATGCCGTACGAACCGCCTACCCACAGCGTCGAGCGCTCGCTCCGCGCCACGACCGGAGCCAAGATCGTCGCCGGTGTCGACGAGGTCGGCCGGGGCGCCTGGGCCGGTCCGGTCACCGTCTGCGCGGCCGTCACGGGTCTGCGTCGGCCGCCGGACGGCCTCACCGACTCCAAGCTCCTGACGCCAAAGCGGCGCACCGCGCTCGCCCAGCAGCTGGAGAGCTGGGTGACCGCCCACGCCCTCGGTGACGCCTCCCCTCAGGAGATCGACGAGCTGGGGATGACGGCGGCGCTGCGACTGGCCGCGTGCCGCGCCCTGGACGCGCTGCCGGTGCGGCCCGACGCGGTGATCCTCGACGGCAAGCACGACTACCTCGGCGACCCCTGGAAGGTCCGTACGGTCATCAAGGGCGACCAGTCCTGTGTGGTCGTCGCCGCCGCTTCCGTGATCGCCAAGGTCCGGCGCGACGCGATGATGGCCGAACTGGGCGCCGTCCACGCGGACTTCGCTTTCGGAGACAACGCCGGATACCCCTCGCCGGTGCACCGGGCCGCTCTGGAGGAGCTGGGCCCGACTCCGTACCACCGGATGTCCTGGGCCTACTTGGACGCGCTGCCGCGGTGGCAGCACCTCAAACGGCCCCGCATCAGCCCCGAAACTGTCGCCTTGGAGGCCGGAGGCCAGATCGGCTTCGACTTCTGAGCGGCCCCTGCGGCCACCCGCCGATGCGACCCGCACCGGCGTTTGATAAACATCAACTCATGCCTCTCATCCCCGAGGAGCCTCAGATTCACGAGAGTGTCCCGGGTCCCCGCGCAGTTCCGACCGCCGGCCGGACCACGCAGACCCCCCGACCCGTCCCTGGCCCCGGCCCCCGCCCGGTCCCGGCGCGACCCGGAAACCCCGGCTCGAACCGCGGACCGGTGCCCGCCCCGCGCAGCCCGCGCGAGACGGTGGACGCCCCGGCCGCCGCCTCGATACCGGCGCGGGCTCCGCGGCCCGCCCCGGCGGCCACCCCGCAGATCCAGCTGATCCCCGCCACCGCGCAGGGCGCCCTGGCCGCGGCGGACGAAGCCGTCGACCTGCTGCTCGACACCGGTCGCGCGCCCGGTGAGATCCTGGTGCTCACCACCGGCGACCCGCACCCCTGGGCGGCGCACGAGCTGTCCTTCGGCGAGGCGTCGTACTGGGCGCAGCACGACGCCGGAGACGATGTCTTCTACGCGGGTGCCGACGCGGCCCGTGCCACGACCCGCCCGGTCGTGGTCGTCGCTGTCAACGGCGGCACGGACGCCACGGTGACCGGCGCGCTGCCCGCGGCGATGGCTCGCGCCGGTGCGTTGCTGATCGTCTGCGGTGACCCTCAGCGGGTCAACGCCCTTCTCTCCACGGGCGTCTAGCCTTCGACCCCGTCGGCCACCCGCCCCGTCGAGGAGGCGCCGGTGGCCGACGGATCCGGCCGACGGATCCGTGGTCGCGGCGAAGCGGGCGCGGCGAGGTGGGCGCACCGGGTGGACCGGGCCGACCCTGCCGCGCGAGCCTGTGCCGTTCAGCGAGCCGCCGTGTGGCGGTGTGCTTCGGGTGCTCCGCCGCCGGAGCTCAGGCGTGACGTCGTGTGCGCGGGAGAGCGCGGTTGACGCCCGGCGCGGCCTTCCCCGAGGATCCGCCACCCGTCGCGCGTCAGGGTGATGTACGCGCCGCAACGCAGCCCGTGCAGGGTGCACGCGTCGCGCAGGCCCCACATCCACGCGCCGTCCTCCTCGGTCCAATGGCCCCTGCCCTCACGGCAGTAGAGCAACACGGCTGTACGGATCGGAGTCCTGCGGCGCAGATCATGCGGGATCACCTGGCGCAGCTGGGTGAGGAGGGCGTTGCGGAGCTCCCATCCGTCGACCACGGCCGGCCGCCGGACAAGGGAAGCGCTGGCCGCGAGCCGCCCGTCCGGATCCAGGACGGCGATGACGGCCGTCGACGGTGTCGGCGCGTGGCGGGTGTACAGCCCGTTGACGACTTCACGCGGATTACGCAGCAGCGGGATCCCGGCAGCGGCCCACTCGGCGGGCTCGAGCAGCCGGGCCAACCGGGAAGCGGAATCGGCGGACGACGGTGCGACGATACCGAAGGCCACGATTCTCCCTTCGTCTGCGCGCCCACGGCTCGGTGGGGCGTCAGGCACGGGCGCGCACCACGACGGCCGTCCTCGGCGATGCCGTGGACGCGGGAGCGGGGAGCCGATCCCAATTCTCGCGGCCGTACCAGTGACCCGGCAACGATCAATTGGCGTCAGTGACCGTTATCCGGCGGTCCGTCGCCTATATTCCCGCCGCTTGCCGCACGGACGGCGGCGGTTCACCCCTGAACCGCCAGGACCAGTGGGAACACCTCCTTGGCGCCGGACCGGCGCAGCAGCCTCGCGGCCACGGCGAGGGTCCAGCCGGTGTCGGCCATGTCGTCGACGAGGAGCACCGGCCCGTCCGCCGACGCGAGCGCTTGGGCGAGTGCGGGAGGCACGGTCAGCGCCCCGTCGAGCGCCCGCAGGCGCTGCGCGCTGTTGGTGCGCGGCAGCCGGGTGTCCGTCGCCGCGTCCCGGTACTCGACGGAGCCCAGCAGGGGCATCCGGCCGATCGTGGCGATGTGGTGGCCGAGGGACCCGATCAGCTGGGGGCGGGTGCGGGAGGCGAGGGTGACGACGCCCACCGGACGGGAAGGGGCGTCCGGGGCGCCGGGCGCCCAACCGCCGGGCCCCTTCGCCCAGTCGGCCAGCACGGTGACCACCGCGTCCGCCACATCGTCCGGAATCCGACTGTCCGGCGTCTGCGGTGCGAGCAGCGGTCGCAGCCGATTGCCCCAGCCGATGTCGGAGAGCCGCCCGAGCGCCCGCCCGGCAGCGGCCTGCTCGCCCGCCGGAATACGGCCCTTGAGATCCACGCCCACGGCGGCCATGCCCGTCGGCCACATCCGCCGCGGCTCGACCTCCACACCGGGGCGCCCCAGTTCACCGCGCGACGCGTCCAGAGCCACGCTGGAGACCTCGGCCGTGAACCTCGCGCCCACGCAGTTGTCGCAACGCCCGCAGGGGGCCGCCTGCTCGTCGTCCAACTGGCGGCGCAGGAACTCCATCCGGCACTCGGTCGTGGTGGCGTAGTCCCGCATCGCCTGCTGCTCCGTCTCGCGCTGTCGCGCGACCCACGCGTACCGCTCGCCGTCGTAGGTCCACGGCCGGCCGGTCGCGGTCCAGCCTCCCTTGACGCGGTGCACGGCGCCGTCCACGTCGAGGACCTTGAGCATGGTCTCCAGGCGTGAGCGCCGCAGCTCGACCTGCGGCTCCAGGGCGGGAAGGGATACGGGCCGGTCGGAGGCGGCGAGCACGTCCAGCGTGCGGCGCACCTGATCCTCCGGAGGGAAGGCGAGCGAGGCGAAGTACTTCCAGATCGCCTCGTCCTCACGGCCCGGAAGCAGCAGGACTTCGGCGTGCTTGACGCCGCGGCCGGCGCGGCCCACCTGCTGGTAGTAGGCGATGGGGGAGGACGGCGAGCCCAGGTGGACCACGAAACCGAGGTCGGGCTTGTCGAAGCCCATGCCCAGGGCGGAGGTGGCGACGAGCGCCTTGACCCGGTTGGCGAGCAGGTCCTCTTCCGCCTGCTGCCGGTCGGCGTTCTCCGTCTTGCCGGTGTAGGAGGAGACCGTGTGCCCGCGTCGGCGCAGAAACGCCGTCACCTCCTCGGCGGCGGCGACCGTGAGGGTGTAGATGATGCCGGAGCCCGGCAGCTCGTCGAGGTGGTCGGCGAGCCAGGCCAGCCGGTGGGCGGCGTCGGGGAGCCGCAGGACGCCGAGGCTCAGGCTCTCCCGGTCCAGCGGGCCGCGCAGCACGAGCGTTTGAGCGGCGCCCTCGCCCGTCCCCAACTGCTCGGCGACATCGGCGGTGACCCGGGCGTTGGCGGTGGCGGTCGTCGCGAGGACGGGCACGCCCGGGGGCAGGTCGGCCAGCATGGTGCGCAGTCGGCGGTAGTCGGGCCGGAAGTCGTGGCCCCAGTCGGAGATGCAGTGGGCCTCGTCGACGACGAGCAGGCCTGTGGCGGCGGCGAGCTTGGGCAGCACCTGATCGCGGAAGTCCGGATTGTTGAGCCGCTCGGGGCTCACCAGGAGCACGTCGACCTCGCCCGCGGCGATCTCGGCCTGGACGGTGTCCCATTCCTCGACGTTGGCGGAGTTGATCGTGCGCGCGCGGATCCCGGCCCGCGCGGCGGCTTCCACCTGGTTGCGCATCAGGGCGAGCAGCGGCGAGACGATGACCGTCGGGCCGCTGCCGCGCTCGCGCAGCAGGGCGGTGGCGACGAAGTAGACGGCCGACTTTCCCCAGCCGGTGCGCTGCACCACGAGCGCGCGCCGATGCTCCGCGACCAGCGCCTCGATCGCGCGCCACTGATCCTCACGGAGCTTCGCCGTGCCCGTGGTGTCGCCGACGAGGCGGGCCAGGACGGTGTCGGCCGAGACGCGGAGATCTTCGTTGCTCATGCCCCCATGCAACACGAGCCCACTGACAATGCGCGAACGGGACCGAGGGCCTGTGGAAAACGCTGAGGAAGCCCCAGCGGAGGCCTCGACATTCTGAAAGCACTATCCACAGGGATTAGTAGGACAATATGCGGGAGTTATCCACAGGCCTGGCGAACCTTGACAAGTCCGCGGGACTCTCGGGCCATGACCAAGCGCGATGAATCAGCCCGCCCGTCCACGTCGTCCGCCGCCTCCGCCACGCCGTCCGGCGCCCCCACCGCGCCGGCGGAGGAGCAGATCAGCCTCCGCAGCCCGGCCGAACTGGCCGATGCCCTGCCGTACCTCCTCGGCTTCTTCCCGGACGACAGCGTCGTCATGGTCGCGCTGCACGGCGAGCGCGGCCGCTTCGGCGGCCGGCTCAGGCTCGGCATCCCGCGGACCCGCGAGGAATGGCCGGAAGTCAGCACCCAGCTCGCCGAGACCCTCATCGCGGGCAGCAGCAAGCGCGGCGCCCGGCCCGACGGCATCGTCCTCTTCCTCTGCCAGGACCCCGGGCCCGGGGAGACCGCGCGCGACGTGATGGAGCGGTTGCGCCCGCTCGCCCAGTGCCTGCGCCTCGCGTGCGGAGGTCTGGAAGTGCCCGTGTACGAGGCGTTGTGCATCTCCGACGGCCGCTTCTGGTCCTACTGCTGCCCCGACACCCGTTGCTGTCCGCCGGAGGGCACGCCGCTGGCCGCGCCCGGCACATCGGTCATGGCGGCGGCCGCCGCCTACGCCGGCATCCAGGTGCGCGGATCCCTGCGCCAGATGGAAGCCCGGCTGGCACCGCTCACCGGCCCCCCGGCCGAGGAACAGGAGCGGGCGCTGGACGCCGCGGCCGTCGACCTCGTGCCCCGCATCCTCCGCGGAACGGACTGCGAGACCGTGCGCGAGGAGACGATGGGCCTGGCGCGGCTGGTGCTGGACCGACTCCACGCCGCTCCGCCGCACGCCCGGCGGCCGGAGGCGGACGCCCAGGACGACGCCCTCCTCGCCCACGACGAAGCCGCCGCGATCATCCTCGGGCTCCAGGACCGCGCCACCCGCGACCGGGCGGCGGAATGGATGGAGGGCCCCCTCGCACCCACGGTGCTGCGCCTCTGGCGTGCCCTCGCCCGGCGCTGTGTGTCCTCGTACGTCGAGCACGCGGCCGCGCCCCTCACCCTTGCCGGCTGGGTCGCCTGGTCCACCGGCGACCAGCCGGAGGCCCGGGTCGCCTTGAGCCGTGCCTTGGCGGCCGACCCCGACTATCTCTTCGCCCAGCTCCTGCAGCGCGCCTGCAACGAGGGAATGGACCCCGAGCCGCTGCGCCGCTGCTTGCGCCGCGAGCGCGCCGACCGTGCCGTGCACGCCGCCGCGCACGCCGAAGCGGACCGGGCCCGGAGCGCGGACGCCGAGGGTGACGCCCGGGGCGCAGAGCCGGCGCCCCGGGTCAGGCGGCGCCGGCGCCCGCCCCTCGCCGGCGCGGCCGAGGCCGGATCGGTCAACCGGGCGGCTGAGGCCCTCAGGAACGCCGGCAGTGTTCGCCCGGCCGGTCCCTGCGGAGCGAACGGGCCCGCCGGCAAGGCGCGGGCGCGACGGCGGAACGGGCCCCGAGGGGCTCGTGGCCGACAGTGATCAGGGTGTGGGGCGGGGGCCCCGTGACCTACGTGGCCCCCGCGCCGTTCACCTGGGTGGCCCCGCAGCCGTCCGTCGCCGCCGGTCGCGACGTCCACAGGGAGCGCAGAAACATGCACGGCAATGTCCCCCATGGTCATCCGACCTTGACCCCGAGCCCGACCCCTGGCCCGACCCCGAGTCCCGCCTCGACACGCCGCCCGACCCCCACCCCGCGCGCGGGGCGGGCTCACGGGCCGCAGCCCGTGCACGACGCCCTGATCTGTGTGGCGCTGCCCGCTCTCGCGATCTCCGGTGAGGACGGACAGCTGACCGGCCACGGACTCCACGGTTTCTACCGCGCGGGGCGGCGGCTGCTGGCGCGCTGCCGGGTGCGGGTCGCCGGAGCGGAACCGGTGCCCGTGCAGGGCCGGATGCTCGCCGCCGACCGGGCCCGCTTCGTGGGCACGGTGCGCACCGTCGCCGATTCGGGTCCCGACCCGGCCGTCACCGTCGAGCGGCTGCGGGACGCCGAGGGAACCGAGCGGATCACTCTGCGCAGCACGGCCGTGCGGGCCTTGAAGCTGGGCGTCGAAGTGTCACTGGGCACCGACCTCGCCGAGCTCGGTGCGATCGCCTCCGGCCTGGCCGGCCCCGAGGTTCCCGCCGCGGTCCACGCCTGCGGGCTGCGCTGGTCGGCGGCGGGGACCCAGGTGATGGTCACCGCCGACCCGGCGCCCGGGGACTCCCTCGCCTCGGCCGGCCTGCTGTGCTGGGAGTTGGAGCTGCCGCCCGGCGGCACTCGGAGCATCGAGCTCCGCGTCAGGCTGGAGCCGCCCGGACGGGGTCGACCGGCCGGGGCGGCGGTACCCCGGGGCCGCGGCGGCGCCGCGCCCTGGGGCGAGGCGGCGGCCGAAGGGGACGACCCGCGGGCGGCGGCCCTGTTGGAGGCCAGCCTCGACGATCTCCGTGCGCTGCTGGTCCGCGATCCGGGGCAGCCCGCCGATGTCCACCTCGCCGCGGGCGTCCCCTGGCGCTGCGGTCACCTCGCTCCCGCCGAGGCGCTGTGGGCGGCCCGGATGACCCTGCCCCTGGGAGTGCGCCTCGCCGCGGGGACGCTGCGGACCCTGGCCCGCGCGCAACTGCCGGGGCCGCACGGTGACGGCGGTCGCATCCCCGGGGCGCTACGGCACGCGGGAGCGCACCTGCCGCCCGGGTGCACGGGCGTGGAGGCGACCTTGCTGTTCCCCGTGGTCCTCGCCGAGGCCCGGCGATGGGGACTGGCCGAGCGGGAGACCGAGGCTCTGCTCCCGGCCGCCGAGCGGTGCCTGGAGTGGCTGCGGACGGCGGTGGGTGAGGGCCACTACCTCGCGGATCCGGTGCCGGGCGGGCCGTACCGCTGTGAGGTGCAGGCGCACGCCCACCGTGCCGCACTGCTCGGCGCGGATCTCCTGGAGGCGTACGGCCGTCCCGGCGCGGAGCGCTGGCGGGACTGGGCGGGCGAGCTGCGGCGCCGCTTCCGGGACGACTTCTGGGCCGAGGACCCCGGCGGCGGGCGGCCCGTCGCCGCCCGGACACCGGACGGCCGGCGGATACCGCAGCTGGGGTGCGCGGCCGCGCATCTGCTCGACACGGGTCTGCTCGGGGCGGGCGAGTACGCCCCGGGGCTGCTCGACAAGGTGCAGACCGAGCAACTGGCCAGACTGCTCGGCGGACCGGCGCTCGACTCGGGCTGGGGGCTGCGCAGCCTCGGGGCGAAGGAACAGGGCCACAACCCCTTCGGGCACCGCAGCGGGGCCGTGCGGGTCCACGAGACGGCCGTGGCCGTGGCCGGGCTGGCCGCCGCCGATTACGAGAAGGAAGCCGGAGGGTTGTTGCGGGGCACCCTCGACGCCGCCGAGGCCTTCGGATACCGGCTGCCGGAGATGTACGCGGGGGAGCAGCGGTCCACCGGCAGCGTGCCGCTGCCGCATCCGGCGGCCTGCCGCCCCGCCGCTGTTGCGGCGGCGGGTGCCGTCCAGCTGCTGACGACCCTGGCCGGGGTGCGCCCCGACGTGCCCGCGGGAAGCGTGGCCGTTCGCCCGCCACGGACCGCACCGCTGGGCGCCCTGCGGTTCACCGGCCTGCGGGTCGCCGACCAGCCGTTCGCCGTGAGGATCAGCAGGCTCGGTCTCGGCATGGTCGAGGAAGCCGCCGACGGTCTTCAACTGGGGGTGTGAGCACGGGTGCGGGCCAGGCCGTCCGAAGGGGCGTTGGTGAGCAGTGAACAAGACCCTGTTTATCGTCAAGCAGACGACTATGATCGCGTCATGCCCTACGACCCGTCGGCCTTTCCGCCCTTCGCAGTCACCGTCGACCTGGTCGTGCTCACCGTGCGGCGCCACGCGCTGTGCGCGCTGGCCGTCCGTCGAGGTGAGCCTCCCTTCCAGGGGCGCTGGGCGCTGCCGGGCGGGTTCGTCAGGGGGGACGAGGACCTGGCGACCGCGGCGGCCCGTGAGCTGGCCGAGGAGACCGGGCTGCATGCCCACGACCCGGCCGGGCCCGCCCCCGTGAACGCGGCGCACCTCGAACAGCTCGCCACCTACGGCGACCCCAAGCGCGACCCCCGTATGCGGGTCGTCAGCGTGGCGCACCTCGCCCTCGCGCCGGATCTGCCCGCCCCGCGCGCCGGAGGCGACGCGCGCAGCGTGCGGTGGGCGCCCGTGGGAGACCTGCTGGACCAGGAGGACGGTTACGGCCGCGACGGGGAGCTGACCGCGCCGCTCGCCTTCGATCACGCCCGCATCCTCGCCGACGGTGTCGAGCGGGCCCGCTCCAAGATCGAGTACTCCTCGCTGGCCACCGCCTTCTGCCCGCAGGAATTCACCGTCGGCGAGCTGCGCCGGGTGTACGAGGCGGTGTGGGGCGTCGCCCTGGACCCGCGGAACTTCCATCGCAAGGTCACCGGCACCCCCGGCTTCCTGGTGCCCACCGGCGGGACGACGACGCGTCAGGGCGGCCGCCCCGCGCAGCTCTTCCGGGCGGGCGGGGCCACGTTGCTGAACCCGCCGATGCTGCGCCCCGAGGCGTAGGCGAAGCCCGGACCCGACCGGGCGCGCACGGCGGCACTCCACGTCCGTCCGTGGCAGCCCCCAGCCCCCCGGCAGGGCCGTCCCCACCCTGCCCGCCGCCGCGCGCCGTCGCGGGATGCGTCGCGCTCGTAGCGTCGGCTCCGGGCGGGACACGGTTGCCCAGAAATACCCACAGTGTGTAGCAAATCGGGCATATCGGGTTACCGTGCTGCGGTACGTCCCAGCGTTCCGCGCGCCCCGCAGCCCAGGGTGTCCGCGCCGAGCCGTCTCACGCCCTGCGGGAGAAGCCATGATCCAGGCCATCGGGCTGACCAGCGCCCCCCGCCGCAACCACCCTCCCGCCGTCGACGACCTCACGTTCGAGGCCCGCCCCGGCCGGGTCACCGTTCTGCTCGGCGAGCCCGGGGCGGGCAAGACCAGCGCGCTGCGGCTCATGCTGCGGCTCGACCCCGGGCGCGGGGTCGCACTGTTCCGCGGCCGCACGCTCGACCGGGTCGCCCACCCCACCCGCGAGATCGGCGTACTGCTCGGCGACGTCCCCGGGCACCCCGCCCGCACCGCCCGCGGTCATCTGCGGATGCTCAGCGCCGTCGCCGGGGTCCCCGCGGAGCGCGCCGACGACGTCCTCGAGGTCGTCGGGCTCAGCGGCCTCGCCGACCAGCGCCTCGGCGACTTCTCCCTCGGCATGGACCGCCGTCTCGGCCTCGCCGCGGCGCTCCTCGGCGACCCGCACACCCTGCTGCTCGACGAACCCGCCGAAGGCCTCTCACCGCGGGAGGCGGCGTGGCTGCACGGCATGCTGCGCGGCTACGCCGCCCAGGGTGGCGCCGTCCTCGTCACCTCCTGCGACCCCAGGGAGGCGGCCCGCATCGGCGACCGGGTCGTCACCGTCGAGCGGGGCCGGCTCGTCGCCGACCAGGAGGCCGCGGCTTTCGCCCGTACCCGGCTGCGCCCCCGCGTCGCCGTCCACTCGCCGTTCGCGAGCCGCCTCGCCCACGTCCTCACGGTCGAAGCCGACGTGGTGCGCGCGTCCCCCGACGGACCCCCCGTGGAGGTGACGCACGAGGGCGGCAGCCGGATCAACGTCTACGGCAGCAGCTGCGCCGCCGTCGGCGAGACCGCATACCGCCACGGCATCCTCGTGCACCGCCTGGCCGACGAGACCGGGGACACCGGCCCCGTGTCCCCCCTGCACCGTGCCGACGGCCGCCGCTCCGACACCACGGATCCAGCGGCCCCCGGCGAGCCGGAAGCGGCCCCCGGCGCGACCCGGGCCGCGGAACCCGCCGCCGGTACAGGCCCCGCGCTCCAGCCCGTGCCGACCTCCCGCTCCCAGGCCCGCCTCCAGCCCAGGCTGCCCGCCCCCGGCCCGGTCTGGCCGCTGCTCTACGAACTGCGCCGTGCCACGGGCGTACGGACCGGCTGGATCACCGGCGCCGTCGCCCTCGCGGCCTCGCTCGTGGCCTCCGTGCTGCTCGCCCGCACCAGCGACACCCCGGCGCTGCGCCTGCTCACCGGCTGGCCGACCGTGCTGCCGCTGCCCCCGGCCGCCTTCGGCGCGGGGCTGCTCGGGGCTCTCGCCTTCGGTCAGGAGTTCCGCTACCCGGCGCTGGCGCCGGACCAGGGGACCGTCCCCCGCCGCCTCGGGCTGCTCGCCGCCAAGCTCGTGGTCACGGCGACGGCCGCCCTGCTGCTCGCCTTCGCCTCCCTCGGCCTCGACGCGGCCGTCCTGAGGGTGCTCTTCGGTGACCCCGCCGCCGTCCTCCCCGCCGACTGGGCCCTCACGCTCGTCGGCTGGGCCGGGCTCACCCTCGGCTGCGCGTGGGCCGGCCTGCTGGCCGCGGGGGTGTTCCGGTCCACCGCCCTCGGGCTGGTGGCGGTGCTCGCGGTGCCCACCCTCGTGATGCCCGTCCTGGGCGGGGTGCTCACCCACCCGACGGCCCGTTCCCTGATGGGTCTCCCGGAGCGGTTGCGTTCGACGGCCCTGGTGCAGTGGCCGTCGGGGGTGGACCAGGCGCTCTCCGCCGCCCTGCGGCTGATGTCCCAGCCCGTCGGCTGGGCGCTGGCCCTGTCCCTCGCGGCGCTCCTCGGGGCGTACGTGCTCACCGTGTTCCGCGGCAGGCCCCGGTGAGCGGCGGGCGGTGGGGCAGGTCCCGGGCCGATCGGCTCCGGCTGGAAGGTGGCCGAGGCCGTGGGAGACGGCCGCAGCCGGTCGCCCACCGGGGAGCGTCAGCGGCTCCCGAGGCAGTCGGCCCGCTCGAGTTGCCGCACCGGGCGCGCGTGGTAAAGGCCTCGCTCCGCCACCCCGGCCGACGCGCCGCCCCTCGCCTTCACAGAGGGATCACGCCCCGTAATCATGCCGGGTGCCCACGTCCCGGCCTCGGCAGAATTGTCGTCACGCTCCGCACTCGCCCTCCCGGGAAGGGCGCCCGATTCCGTCCGATTGAGCGTCAATTGTGAGGTAATGCGCGATCACCCTTTCGTGTGCTTTTCACCAAAGACCTCAAGGGCTCTCAACGTGTCGCCGACAAAGGATGCGTGAGTACCCTTGCGCACACCATGATGACCGCGGCTCGCCCCGCCGACTCCGGCCTCGCAGGATCGGGCGAGCTTGACCGTTACTCCTACGCGGAGGCCCCCGGGGTCGACCGCGGGGCGTCGTCCGCCTGGGACGGCGACGCGGAGCTGAGCCGGGCCGGCCGCCGCGCGGCCGGCAGCCGTGGCCGAGGGCTGCACGGCCAGCTCGTCCAACAGCTGGGCCAGATGATCGTCTCCGGCGACCTGGGCGCCGACCGCCCGCTCGTCCCGGAGGAGATCGGGCAGCGCTTCGAGGTCTCCCGGACCGTCGTCCGCGAGTCCCTGCGCGTCCTCGAAGCGAAGGGCCTGGTCAGTGCCCGGCCCAACGTCGGCACCCGCGTCCGCCCCGTCAGCGACTGGAACCTCCTCGACCCGGACATCATCGAATGGCGGGCCTTCGGGCCCCAGCGGGAAGACCAGCGCCGAGAGCTGTGCGAGCTGCGCTGGACCATCGAGCCGCTCGCCGCCCGGCTGGCGGCCGGACACGGGCGCGAGGACGTCCAGCAGCGCCTCGCCGACATGGCCGAGATCATGGGCCACGCGCTGGCCCAGGGTGACTCCCTCACCTTCTCCCGCGCCGACGCCGAGTTCCACTCCCTCCTTCTCCAGGTCGCGGGCAACCGCATGCTCGAGCACCTCTCGGGCATCGTCTCCGCCGCGCTGCACGTCTCGGGCGCCCCGGTCAGCGGCTGCGACCGCCCCAGCGAGACCGGAGTCGGCCAGCATCTGCGGATCGTCGACGCCGTGGGTGCGGGAGACGCCGCCGGGGCGGAGGCCGCGATGCGCCAGCTGCTCGTCACCCACCCCGACGTCGAGCGCGTGGTGCCCGCCCCGCGCGAGCACTGATCGCGGGACCGGGGCCGTACGGACGGGGCCGTACGGGCTGGGTCGTACGGCCGGATCCGTACGCGCGGGGCCGCGGTGCCGGCTCGCGCGTACGACCGTGCGTGCGACCCGGGTGGACGGCCTCGCGGAGGGCCGGCGCGGGTCCGGCCCCGGGACGGGACGCGACGGAACCGGGTGATCTGCCCAACTAAGTGGTTATTCGCTCCGGTATGGGGTGTGACTCGGGCCACGAGGATTGGGCGTAACGCTGTCCGGCGAAGCGCGATGACTAAAGAGGTGGCAGACGCGGAGGGAATACGGGCCTCGATCGAGGCGCTGTGTTGCTCTGCACTCCCGCCCGCGCCGTCGGTTCATCCTTGCCGACGGTCGTCGGCTCCGGTCCGCTACGGACGGGGCCGGAAGCCGTTTCCATCGTTCCGAGAGGTTGTTCGTGTCGGCCAGCACATCCCGTACGCTCCCGCCGGAGATCGCCGAATCCGAGTCTCTGATGGCGCTCATCGAGCAGGGAAAGGCCGAGGGGCAGATCGCCGGCGACGACGTGCGTCGGGCCTTCGAGGCTGACCAGATTCCGCCAACCCAGTGGAAGAATGTTCTGCGCAGCCTCAACCAGGTCCTCGACGAGGAGGGTGTGACGCTGATGGTCAGTGCCGCAGAGGCGCCCAAGCGCACCCGCAAGAGCGTCGCAGCGAAGAGCCCGGCGAAGCGCACCGCCACCAAGGCCGTCTCGTCCAAGACGGTCACGGCCAGGTCCACGTCCTCCGCGTCCGTCACGTCCGCCCAGGGTGGCGCGTACGGCGACGACGAGGGTGACGAGGCCATGGGCGCGCCCGCCAAGAAGACCGCCGCCAAGAAGGCGACGGCCAAGAAGACGGTGGCCAAGAAGGCCACCGCCAAGAAGACGGCGGCCAAGAAGACCGCCTCCAAGAAGGACGCCGACGAGCTCCTCGACGACGAGATCGTCGAGGAGACCCCCACCCCGGGCAAGGGTGACGAAGAGGACGAGACCGGCGAGAACAAGGGCTTCGTCCTCTCCGACGACGACGAGGACGACGCCCCCGCGCAGCAGGTCGCGGTGGCCGGTGCCACGGCCGACCCGGTCAAGGACTACCTCAAGCAGATCGGCAAGGTCCCCCTCCTCAACGCCGAGCAGGAGGTCGAGCTCGCCAAGCGCATCGAGGCCGGCCTGTTCGCCGAGGACAAGCTGGCGAACTCCGACAAGCTCGCGCCGAAGCTCAAGCGCGAGCTCGAGATCATCGCCGAGGACGGCCGCCGCGCCAAGAACCACCTCCTGGAGGCCAACCTCCGCCTGGTGGTCTCGCTGGCCAAGCGCTACACCGGCCGCGGCATGCTCTTCCTGGACCTCATCCAGGAGGGCAACCTCGGTCTGATCCGTGCGGTCGAGAAGTTCGACTACACCAAGGGTTACAAGTTCTCGACCTACGCGACCTGGTGGATCCGCCAGGCGATCACGCGCGCGATGGCCGACCAGGCCCGCACCATCCGTATCCCGGTGCACATGGTCGAGGTCATCAACAAGCTCGCGCGTGTCCAGCGCCAGATGCTCCAGGACCTGGGCCGCGAGCCCACCCCGGAGGAGCTGGCCAAGGAGCTCGACATGACCCCCGAGAAGGTCATCGAGGTCCAGAAGTACGGCCGTGAGCCGATCTCCCTCCACACCCCCCTGGGTGAGGACGGCGACAGTGAGTTCGGTGACCTCATCGAGGACTCCGAGGCGGTCGTGCCGGCCGACGCGGTCAGCTTCACGCTGCTCCAGGAGCAGCTGCACTCCGTCCTGGACACGCTCAGCGAGCGCGAGGCGGGCGTGGTCTCCATGCGCTTCGGCCTCACGGACGGCCAGCCGAAGACGCTCGACGAGATCGGCAAGGTCTACGGGGTGACGCGTGAGCGCATCCGTCAGATCGAGTCGAAGACGATGTCCAAGCTGCGTCACCCGTCGCGTTCGCAGGTCCTGCGCGACTACCTGGACTAATCCGTCCCCCTCCGCCCGGCCCCTTCGTGGGCGCCGGGGGGAATGCGGAACGAATGCCGCGAGGCCCGGTACCCCCGGAAGGGGGCCGGGCCTCGCGGCATTTCGACTGCCCGGACCGCCGCGCTTTCCTGCCGACCGGTCTTTCTTCCGGATGCGTCGAATGCCATTCGGCTTGACCCTGGGTATGCGACTAACTCCGCAGGGTCAGGAGAGAGACTGTATGCGTGCACTGAGCTACCCGCTCGCCGGCGCGGTCGCGCTGCTGCTGGCGGCCCCCGGTCCGGCCGTCGCGGACCGGCTGGTCATCGGCGGGCAGCCCGTCAACGCCTCCGAGGCGCCCTGGGCGGTCGCTCTGGCGAGCCGCGAGCGGTTCGGTGCCGCGAGGTCGGGGCAGTTCTGCGGCGGGGTCCTGGTGAGCCGTACGACGGTCGTCACCGCGGCGCACTGCCTCAGCCACGAGGTGCTCGGCGTCGACGTGGGCGAGGCGAAGGACCTCCGGGTCATCGTGGGGCGCGGCGATCTGCGCGGTGGGAGCGGCGCCGAGGTGGCGCTGCGGGACACCTGGGTCAATCCCGCGTTCGACGCGGCGACCAACGCCGGGGACGTCGCCGTACTCACTCTGGCGGAACAGGCGCCGGCGAATTCTCCGATCACTCTGGCGCAGGCCGGTGACCAGGCCTATCGGCCCGGCACGCCGGCCAAGGTGTACGGCTGGGGCGACATGCTGGGCAACGGCACGTACGCGCAGACGTTGCGCGCGGCCGGGGTGTTCGTCCTGGACGACGTTTTTTGCGAGCAGGCGTACCCGGGCGGCCCGGAGGGCGCGTACCGGCGGGCTTCGATGCTGTGCGCGGGGCGGCCGGAAGGCGGGCGGGACGCCTGTCAGGGCGACAGTGGCGGGCCGCTCGTGGCCAGGGGGAAGCTGGTCGGGCTGGTGTCCTGGGGGAGCGGGTGCGCCCAGCCGGGGCGCCCCGGGGTGTACACGCGGATGTCGGCGGTCGCGCCGCTGGTGGCGGCCCACAAGGGCGGGACCGCCCCCCAGGACGCGTCGACGACCGTGCCGCCGGTGGTGACGCCCGTCCTCCCGCCGGTGGCGTCGCAGCCCGTCCAGCAGGTGCCGTCGCAGACTCAGCCGGCACCCGCTGCGGAGGGCGTCGGGCCGGCGCCCGCGCAGACCGGCCCGCAGCTTCCGCCGAGGACCGCCCCGCAAGCCGCCCCACCGCCGCCCTCGCGGCCTGCGGGTGAGGTCGCGCCGCAGGGTGCGGGTGCGCTCGAACGGGGGCCGCAGTGAGCCCCCTGGGGCCTTGCCGTCCGCTGGCGAAGACGGGTGCGCGAAGGGTGCCCGGACGCACGAGAGCGGGCGGCCTCCCCCGTGGGGGTGGCCGCCCGCGGCTGCCCGGCCCTGGATGGCCGGACCTCGCTCGTCGTGGGATGCGATGTGTCAGCTATCCGCTGCGGACTCAGCGGTCCTCATCGGACGCGGACGCCGGGGCAGCGGTGAGCCGCTCCGTCTCGTCCTGTATCTCCGCGGCGATCTTCTTGAGTTCTGGCTCGAACTTGCGCCCATGGTGAGCGCAGAAGAGCAGTTCACCGCCGCTCATGAGAACGACGCGCAGGTAAGCCTGAGCGCCGCACCGGTCGCAGCGGTCAGCGGCCGTCAGCGGGCTCGCGGGGGTCAGAACAGTAGTCACGTCGCCTCTTCTCTAGCTCGACGAGCTGTCGTACCAGGGTCAACATCCAACCAGGCCGAAAACGTTCCCGCTCGTGGCTTTTCCTCGAAAGTTCCTTCCGAGTGGGCCGGATCTTGACGGTTGGCGGCGAATGAGCCGTATTGCGTGGGCTTACGGTTTCACGTCGCTGGGGGTCTTTCGTCCGCCCGGCCGGCTTGCCGGGTTGTTCTTGAGGACGTGCCCGGAGCCTAAATGGTTCATGCCTCCAAGGGAACGTGATGTGCACGTCACTCCATCGGGGTATCGAACGCTTGAGCGAAGCTGGACTAGCATGGGCGCTCCCGTGGGTGGCGGCACAAAGGCTCTACCAGGCCTCGGTACCCTCTGAACGGCGACCGAGCCACCACTGTGCCCGTACCCGGGCCAGTACAGAAATTCAGCGAGGAGCGAACCGCGTGACCGCCGAAACGTCCGTGCCGTCCACTGCGTTGCTGACCGGGGCAGACCGGGACGGATCCAACTACACCGCGCGGCACCTGCTCGTCCTCGAGGGTCTCGAAGCCGTCCGCAAGCGCCCCGGAATGTATATCGGCTCCACCGACAGTCGCGGTTTGATGCACTGCCTCTGGGAAATCATCGACAACTCCGTCGATGAGGCGCTCGGCGGATACTGCGACCGCATCGAGGTGATCCTCCACGAGGACGGCTCGGTGGAGGTCCGGGACAACGGCCGTGGCATCCCCGTGGACGTCGAGCCCAAGACCGGGCTGTCCGGCGTCGAGGTCGTGATGACCAAGCTGCACGCCGGCGGAAAGTTCGGCGGCGGCTCGTACGCGGCCTCCGGCGGTCTGCACGGCGTCGGCGCGTCCGTCGTCAACGCGCTCTCCGCCCGCCTGGACGTCGAGGTCGACCGCAACAGCAGAACGCACGCGATCAGCTTCCGGCGCGGCGTCCCCGGCATCTTCACCGAGTCCGGTCCGGACGCGCCCTTCGACCCGGCCAACGGCCTCCTCAAGGGCAAGAAGGTCCCCAAGACCCGCACCGGCACCCGGGTCCGCTACTGGGCCGACCGCCAGATCTTCCTCAAGGACGCCAAGCTCTCCCTGGAGAACCTCTACGGGCGGGCCCGGCAGACCGCGTTCCTCGTGCCGGGGCTGACCATCGTCGTCCGCGACGAGCGGGGGATCGAGAGCGAGACCGCCACCGAGGAGACCTTCCGCTACGACGGGGGCATCAGCGAGTTCTGCGAGTACCTCGCGCAGGACAAGGCCGTCTGCGACGTGCTCCGGCTGACCGGGCAGGGCACCTTCAAGGAGACCGTGCCGGTCCTCGACGACCGCGGCCACATGACCCCCACCGAGGTCACCCGTGAGCTCGGGGTGGACATCGCCCTGCGCTGGGGCACCGGCTACGAGTCGAACGTGAAGTCCTTCGTCAACATCATCGCCACCCCCAAGGGCGGCACGCATGTGGCCGGATTCGAGCGCTCGATCGCCAAGACCGTCAACGAGGTCCTGCGCTCGTCGAAGCTGCTGCGGGTCGCCGAGGACGACGTCGTCAAGGACGACGCCATGGAGGGGCTCACTGCGGTCGTGACCGTCCGGTTGGCCGAGCCGCAGTTCGAGGGGCAGACCAAGGAGGTCCTGGGGACCTCGGCCGCCTCGCGGATCGTGGCGAACGTGGTCGCCAAGGAGCTCAAGGCGTTCCTGGCCTCCACCAAGCGCGATGCCAAGCAGCAGGCGCGCGCCGTCCTGGAGAAGATCGTCGCCGCGGCCCGCACCCGCATCGCGGCCCGGCAGCACAAGGAGGCCCAGCGGCGGAAGACCGCCTTGGAGTCCTCCTCGCTGCCGGCCAAGCTCGCCGACTGCCGCAGTGACGACGTCGGGCGCAGCGAGCTGTTCATCGTCGAGGGCGACTCGGCGCTGGGCACGGCCAAGCTGGCCCGGAACTCCGAATTCCAGGCCTTGCTGCCGATCCGCGGCAAGATCCTCAATGTCCAGAAGTCGTCGGTCTCCGACATGCTCAAGAACGCCGAGTGCGGCGCGATCATCCAGGTGATAGGAGCCGGGTCCGGCCGGACCTTCGACATCGACGCCGCGCGGTACGGGAAGGTCATCTTCCTTGCCGACGCCGATGTCGACGGCGCGCACATCCGCTGTCTGCTGCTCACGCTCTTCCAGCGCTACATGCGGCCGATGGTCGAGGAGGGCCGGGTCTTCTCGGCCGTTCCCCCGCTGCACCGGATCGAGCTGACCCGCCCCAAGAAGGGGCAGGACAAGTACATCTACACCTACTCCGACAGCGAGCTGCGCCAGACGCTGATGGACCTGGACCGCAAGAAGGTGCCGTACAAGGACGGCATCCAGCGCTACAAGGGACTCGGTGAGATGGACGCCGACCAGCTCGCGGAGACCACGATGGACCCGCGCCACCGCACCCTGCGCCGGATCAACATCAGCGACCTGGAGGCGGCCGAGCGCGCCTTCGACCTGCTGATGGGCAATGAGGTCGCGCCGCGCAAGGAGTTCATCACCAACTCCGCCGCCACCCTGGACCGCTCGCGCATCGACGCCTGACCCAGGTCTGATCCAGGCCTGGCCCAGGCAGCACGTGAGCCCCCGCGCCTCCGGCCGGAGATCCTTTCTCCGGCCGGAGGCGCGTCACGTGGTGTCTCCATCACCTGATGGGGTGAACGTCCGGGTATTGAGGGGATCCGGATCTCCCTGTTCTGACCATTCTTGGGCCCCGGCCAACGAGGGCGGCGACCAAGGAGAGTTCGGTGGAGAACGACGACGAAAGCGATGCCGGAACGGTTCGCCTGAAGGGTGACCCCACGCCGTGCGCGTCGCATGGGCCGCGAGGTTCGGGCGAGCCGCCCGCGCCCCATGACGCCCGCGACCCCTCGGGCGTCTACCGGGAGGTCCAGCGCAGCGCCGCCTTCCGTGAAGTGCGCGACCGCTACCGCGGGTTCGCCTTCCCCGTGACCGTCGCCTTCCTCGGCTGGTACCTCGGTTACCTGGTGTTGGCGATCACCGCCCCGGGGCTGATGGCCCGGCCCGTGGCCGGCGCGCTCAACGTCGCGATGCTCCTCGGGCTCGGCCAGTTCGCCACCACCTTCCTCCTCACCTGGGCCTACGCCCGGCACGCCCGGCTGCGCCGCGACCCGGCGGCCCTGGAGCTGCGCTGGGCGGTCGCGCTGGAGACCCGGCAGGGCCCGGCGCGGGCGGGCGGCCGGGTCCCGCCGACCCGGGGGGAAACACGTTGACCGGCACGCATCAGGGCCTGGCGTTGGTCCTGTTCAGCGTCGTCGTCGCGGTCACCCTCGCCATCAGCGCCTGGGCCGGGCGGGTCCGGCGGGGCTCACCCGAGGAGTTCTACGCGGGCGGGCGGATGTTCTCCCCCATGGAGAACGGTTTCGCCATCGCCGGTGACTACATGTCCGCCGCCTCCTTCCTCGGGATCTCCGGGCTCATCGCCCTCTACGGCTACGACGGCATGCTCTACTGCGTCGGCTTTCTCGTCGCCTGGCTCGTCGTGCTGTTCCTCGTCGCCGAACTCGTCCGCAACTGCGGCCGGTTCACCCTCGCCGACGTCCTGGCCGCCCGGATGGGCGAACCGCGGGTCAGGACGGCCGCGGGCATCGCCTCCGTCACCGTCTCGGTCGTCTACCTGGTCGCCCAGATGGTCGGGGCCGGCAGCCTGATGGCGCTGCTGCTGGGCGGCCCGGGCGGCCGGGCCCGCACCTGGACGGTCATCGGCGTCGGTGCCCTGATGGTCCTCTACGTCACCCTCGGCGGCATGCGGGCCACCACCTGGATCCAGATCGTCAAGGCCGTCCTGCTGATGGGCGGCACGATCGCGCTGACCACGCTCGTGCTGATCCGCTTCCACGGCGACCTCTCGGCCCTGCTCACCACAGCCGCCGACCGCAGCGGTCACGGCAGGAACTTCCTCGCGCCGGGTTTGAAATACGGCGGTGACTGGACGGCGCGACTGGACTTCATCAGCCTCGGCCTCGCCCTGGTCCTCGGCACCGCCGGGCTCCCGCACATCCTCTCCCGCTTCGCCACCGTGCCGACGGCCCGCGCCGCCCGCCGGTCGGTCGTCTGGTCGATCGGCCTCATCGGCGGCTTCTATCTGATGACGATCGTCCTCGGCTTCGGAGCCGCGGCCGTACTCGGCACCGACGCCGTGCGCGCCGCCGGCCCGTCCGGGAACACGGCCGTACCGCTGCTCGCCCTCGACCTCGGCGGCGGTGCGGGCTCCACCGGCGGAACGATCCTCTTCGCCATCGTCGCGGCCGTCGCCTTCGCCACCATCCTCGCGGTCGTCGCCGGGGTCACCCTCGCCTCCTCCGCGTCCGTCGCCCACGACCTCTACGCCACGCTCAGCCGCCGGACGGGCCGCAAGGCGCGCGGCGAGGTCGCGGTCGCACGTGTCGCGGCGGTCGTCACCGGCGCGGTCGCCATCGGCCTCGGGCTGCTCGCCCAGAACCTCAACGTGGCGTTCCTGGTGGGTCTGGCCTTTGCCGTGGCCGCCTCCGCAAACCTTCCGGTGCTGCTCTATTCGCTCTTCTGGCGGCGGTTCACCACGCGCGGCGCCGTCTGGTCCGTCTACGGGGGCCTGGTCCCCGCCCTGGCGCTCGTCGTGCTCTCCCCGGTCGTCTCCGGCGGCCCGGGGGCGGTCTTCCCCGGGCTCGACTTCGCCCTGTTCCCGCTGGAGAACCCGGGCCTGGTGTCCGTGCCGCTCGGTTTCCTGGCCGGCTGGCTCGGCACCCTCTCCTCTCCCGAGCCCGCCGACGAGGCGGGCCACGCCGAGGCCGAGGTGCGCTCACTGACGGGCGCCGGGGCGGCCTGAGCGCGCGTCGGGCAGGCAGAGGGTCAGCGGGCCGCCCACGCGTAACGGTGCTCCGGGCGGCCCGTCTCGCCGTACCGGAGGGTGAGACTGAGCCTGCCGGACTCCTCCAGCCGTTTGAGATAGCGCTGTGCCGTCGAGCGGCTGAGCCCCGAGCGCTCCGCGACCTCGTGCGCCGACAGGGGGCACGCCGCGGCCGAGAGCACCCGGCGGATCAGCTCGGCGGTCGGCGCGGACTGGCCCTTGGGCAGGGGAGCGGCGGTCGCGGCGGTGCGCAGCGTGCCGAAGATCCGGTCGACCTGGTCCTGCCCCGCCTCCTCGGCGTCGTCGAGGGTCCGGCGCAGCTGTGCGTACGCCTCCAGCTTCACCCGCAGGGCCGGGAAGGCGAACGGCTTGACCAGGTACTGCAGGGCGCCGTAGCGCATCGCCGTCTGCACGGTCGCGATGTCGCGGGCGGCGGTCACCATGATCACATCGGTGAGGTGGCCGTGTTGCCGCATCCGGCGGACCAGCGAGAGCCCCGTCTCGTCCGGCAGATAGTGGTCCAGCAGCACAAGGTCGATGCCACCGCTCTCCAGCATGGCCAGGGCCTGTGCCGCGTTATGGGCCTTGGCCACGACATGGAAGCCGGGAACGCGCGCGACATACGCGGCGTTGATCTCGGCGACACGGAAGTCGTCGTCCACGACCAGGACTTCGATCACTGGTTCACCCCTTCGCTCTTCTCGTCCGTGTGTCCCCGTCGCCGCGGTCACTGTGCTCACCGCTTCGCTCCCTTGAGTTCCCGCAACGCCTCCGGCAGCTCCACCGTGAACACCGCCCCGCCGCCGTCCCGTTCGCCCACCCGCGCCGAGCCGCCGTACCGCTCGGCCAGCCGCCGTACGAGCGAGAGGCCGAGGCCGCGGCGGCGGTGCGCGGGGGGCTCCTTGGTGGACCAGCCGTCGGTGAAGACCAGCTCCGCGGCCCCTTCGGGGACGCCCGGGCCGTTGTCCGAGACCCGAAGAACGACCGTGGAGCCCTCCGCCCGCAGTTCCACCTCCACGAAGGGCTCGGCCTCGGGCCGCCCGTCGGTCGTGCCGCCGCGCACGGTCCCGGCGGCGTCCAGGGCGTTGTCCACGAGATTGCCGAGCACGGTGACCAGGTCCCGTGAATCCACCACGCGGTGGGGCAGGTGCGTCGCCTCGCTCACCCGCAGCGCCACCCCCCGCTCCGCCGCGACCGCGCTCTTGCCCACCAGCAGGGCGCTGACCATCGGCTCGCGCACCCGCTCGGTGACCTGTTCGGCCGTGGCCCGGTGTGCGCCGCTGACCTCCGCGACGAACGCCACGGCCTGCTCGTACAGGCCCAGTTCCAGCAGTCCGACGATGGTGTGCAGCTGGTTGGCGTGCTCGTGGTCCTGGGCGCGCAGCGCCTCGGTCAGTCCCCGGATGCCGTCCAGCTCCCGGCCGAGGAGCTCCAGCTCGGTGCGGTCGCGCAGCGTCACCACCGCGCCGCCGTCGGCCGTGTCCATCCGGTTGGCGACCAGGACCCGGCCGTCCCGGACGGCGAGCAGGTCCGCACCCGCGACCCGGCCGGCCAGCACATCGGTGGTCCGGCCGGGCGGCAGGACGTCGTCGAGCGGGCGTCCGGTGGCCTCCGGACCGAGCCCGAGCAGGCGCTGCGCCTCGTCGTTGACCAGCCGCACCCGGCCGCGCCGGTCGAGGGCGAGCACTCCTTCGCGGATGCCGTGCAGCATGGCCTCGCGCTCGTCGAGCAGGGCGGATATCTCGGAGAGCTCGATGCCGCGTGTGCGCTTGCGCAGCCGCCAGGAGACGGCGCAGGCGGCCAGCGCGCCCACGCCGAGCGCGGCGCCCGCGTACATCAGCACACCGGGCACGGCGTCCAGCAGCAGCGCGCGCACGCTGCCGTAGGCGATGCCCACGGAGACGGCGCCGACGATGTCGCCCCTCTGGTCGCGCAGCGGCACCTTGCCGCGCGCGGAGCGGCCGAGGGTGCCGCGCTCGATGCCCGTCCACTCCCGCCCGGTCAGGGCCGGCCCCGGATCGGTGCTGACGTGCCGGCCGATCTCCGAGGGGGTGGTGTGGGAGTAGCGGATGCCCCGGTTGTCGACCACCACGACGTAGCTCGCGCCGGTGGCCCGCCGGACGCGCTCGGCCCCGGCCTGCACCGGACCGCCGGGGGCCGGCCGATGGGCCAGCAGATCGCGGGCGAGGCCGGGCTGGGCGGCGGTGGTCTGTGCGATGGCCAGCGCCCGGTGCTCGGCCTGGTCGTCCAGCTGGGAGCCGAGCGGGGCGAGGAAGAGGCCCGCGGCGAGCGTGGTGACGCCGGTGGTGAGCAGCAGTTGGACGAAGAGGACCTGGGCGAAGACGCGGCGGGGCCACCGGGGGCGCATGTCTGTACCTTTCGTGTTCGTCGCCCCGAAGCGGAGCACGGCATTGCGGCTTCAGCGGTCTGAACCGGCGGCCGCGTCGAACGTAGCGGGACCCCGCCCCCCGGCCCAGCCCCCGTGTCGCATTCGTTGCGTAGCGCGAGCAAAATGAGCAGAACAGGGTTTGTGCTCTCAAGTCCCAGAGTGCTCATAAGCCTCCCCTGTGTCGCACGCCACACCTACCCTCCAGCCCGTGCCGGCCCCGCCCGTGACCGCGGGAAGGAGGAGCCGACGGCGGAGGCGGACGGATGGACAGCGGCAGCCCGGGCGATGCCCCGGCGATCGAGCTGCGGGGTGTGAGCAAGGTGTTCCGCACCCCGTCGGGCGGCGCGCACCCGGCCGTACGCGATCTCGACCTCGTCGTCGCGCAGGGCGAGTTCGTGGCGGTCGTGGGACCGACCGGATGCGGCAAGTCCACCGCCCTCACCCTGATCAGCGGGCTGGAGGAGCCGACCGACGGGGACGTGCTGATCGCCGGCGAGCCGGTGATCGGGACCCGGCCCGAGGTCGGCTTCGTCTTCCAGCAGGACGCGGTCTTCCCCTGGCGGACGGTCCTGTCCAATGTGATGGCCGGACCGCGATTTCGCGGCGTAGCGAAGGCGCGGGCGCGGGAACGGGCCCGCGACTGGCTCGCCCGCGTGGGCCTCACCGCTTTCGAGGACCGCTATCCGCACCAGCTCTCCGGCGGTCAGCGCAAGCGCGTCGCCCTCGCCCAGACCTTCGTCGGCGATCCCGGCATTCTGCTCATGGACGAGCCGTTCTCCGCCCTCGACGTCCAGACCCGGGCCCTGGTGTCGGACGAACTGCTTCGGCTGTGGGGCGGCTCGGCCGTCCCGCGGCGGACCACGCCGCCCGCCTCCGTCGTCTTCGTCACCCACGACCTGGAGGAGGCGATCGCCCTGGCCGACCGGGTCGTGGTCATGACCGCCGGCCCGGCCACCGTCAAGGCGGTCTTCCCGGTGAACCTGCCCCGCCCCCGCGAGGTCGAATCCGTGCGTCTGGAGGCGCGGTTCGTCGAGATCCACCGCGAGATCTGGTCCTCGCTCGGCGAAGAGGTCCGCATCACCCGCGAGCGGGGGAACCGTGCCGCCTGACCCCCGCACCGCCGCCGCGACCGAGGACCGCCGAGCGGGAGGGCGCCCGCGCGCCCGGGAACGTGCCGCCCGCCGTCGTGGCCTGCTGGTCCAGGGCACGCGGGCCCTGCTGCTCGCCGCCGTGCTGGGCGCCTGGGAGCTGCTGGCCCGCACCGAGGTGATCGACCCGTTCAACTTCTCCATGCCGTCGAGGATCGGGGACCAGATCGCGCAGTGGGCGGCGCACGGCACCGCACAGGGCTCGCTCGGCGAACAGATCGGCTACACGCTCTACGAGGCCCTCCTCGGCTGGGTCATCGGCGTGACCTGCGGGGTGGTCCTCGGCATCACGCTCGGCCGCGTCCCGTTCCTCGCCGACGTCCTCGGCCCGTACATCAAGGTGCTCAACGCCCTGCCGCGCATCGTCCTCGCGCCGGTCTTCCTGATCTGGTTCGGCCTCGGCCCCGCCTCCAAGGTCGCCTCGGCCGTGGTGCTGGTGTTCTTCCCCGTCTTCTTCAACGCCTTCCAGGGCGCGCGCGAGGTGGACCGCCACCTCGTCGCCAACGCCCGGATCCTGGGCGCGAGCAACCGCCGGGTGACCTGGCAGGTCGTCGTCCCCTCCGCCACCTCCTGGATTTTCACCAGCCTGCACATCAGCTTCGGCTTCGCGCTGATCGGCGCGATCGTCGGCGAGTACATCGGCGCCACCAAGGGGCTCGGACTGCTCGTCGCCGCCTCGCAGGGGACCTTCAACGCGGCCGGGGTGTACGCGGCCATGGTGATCCTCGCCGTGGTCGCGCTCCTCGCGGAGGGGCTGCTGACCTTGGCCGAGAAGCGGCTCTTCCGCTGGAAGCCCGCCGCGCCGGGCGGCGAACGCTGATTTTGCACCCCACCCGTTTCCCCTGGCTTTCCCCTGCTCTCCAGTGCTCTCCAGTCCCCCCCACGGCTTCCCCGCCGAGTCCCCCCACCACGACCGTCACTCCTGACATAAGGACCAGATGATGCGTACGTTCGGCAAGCTCACCAAAGTCTCCGCGACGGCTGTCGCGGGGGCGCTGTGTCTCGCCCTGGCCGGCTGTGCCGACGAATCGTCGTCGGACAAGGCGGGCGGGGGCAGCGAAGCGGTCAAGGGCGACACCGTGAAGATCATGGTCGGCGGCCTGGACAAGGTCGTCTACCTGCCGGCGGTGCTCACCCAGCGCCTGGGCTACTTCCACGACGAGGGAGTGACCGTCAAGCTCCTGAGCGAGCCCGCGGGCGTGCAGGCCACCACCGCGCTCGTCTCCGGCGATGTCCAGGGCGTGGTCGGCTTCTACGACCACACTCTCGACCTCCAGGCCAAGGGCAAGCGGGTGCAGTCGGTGGTCCAACTGGCCCGGACGCCGGGGGAGGTGGAGATCGTCTCGACGAAGGCCGCGGCCCACGTCACCTCGCCCAGGGACTTCAAGGGCCGCAAGCTCGGGGTCACCGGGCTCGGCTCCTCCACCGACTTCCTGACGAAATACCTGGCTGTGAAGAACGGGGTGAAGGTCAGTGAGTTCACCCCGGTGGCCGTCGGCGCGGGCCAGACGTTCGTCTCCGCGCTCCAACGGGGCTCGATCGACGGCGGCATGACCACCGAACCGACCGTCGCGCAGGTCCTCGCCAAGGGCCTCGGCAAGGTTCTCGTCGACATGCGCACCCCCGAGGGGTCCCGGGCCGCGCTCGGCGGGCTCTACCCCGCGTCGAGCCTCTACATGAACACCAGTTGGGTGGAGGGCCACAAGGAGACCGTCCAGAAGCTCGCCAACGCCATGGTCAAGACGCTCAGGTGGATGGCCGCGCACACGCCCGAGGAGATCGCCGACAAGATGCCCGCCGACTACGCCAAGGGCGGCAAGGACCTCTACGTCCGCGCGATCGAGAGCACGCTGCCGATGTTCACCAAGGACGGTGTGATGCCCGCCGACGGGCCGAGGACCGTCCACACGGTCCTCAAGGCCTTCGACCCCGGTCTGAAGAACGCCTCGGTGGACCTGGAGAAGACCTACACCACCGAGTTCGTCAGGAAGGCCGGCTGACGGACAGCGTCCGCGGCGAGCCCGCACGGGCCGCGGGGGACAGCGCGGCGTCGGACGAGGACAGCCGGTCGATCGACAGCACGTCCATCCGGGCCGGGCTGGCGAGCGCCCTGCCGCAGCTCTCCGGCCGCGGCGGCTCGGCGGCGCCCTGCTCGACGGTGACCCGCCAGGCGCGGCCGTCGGTGTGGGCGACGGTCACGAACCACAGCGGTGCGGCGCCCTCGGTCCGCACCACGTCCAGCGCGTCCGCGCCCTCCTCGCCGGTCAGCTCCCGCACCGCCAGGTCGGCCGCCTGGGCGGGGCGTCCCCAGGTCGAACGGCCCCGGCAGTCCTCGATCGCGATCCGGCCGTCCCGGGCCGCCGCGAGGGCGTTCTTGACGCCGTGCGCGGTCGCCCGGCCGTACGCGTAGCCGTAGGGCAGGACGAAGAGGGTCGGCGCGAACCGGTGCCCGCCGATGTGGGTGACCTCCCAGACCTCCAGCCCGCCCGACGCGGTCAGCTCGGCGGCGAGGGGGCGGCCGAGCAGGGCGCAGCAGCGGTCGCGCTTGCCGTTGGTGCACACCAGCGCGAGGGGGTCCCCGGCGTAGGGCTTCCACAGCCCGCCGTGCTCACCCGCCCCGAGGGCGGCGAAGTCCAGGTCCGTCAGCCGCGCGGGGTCCATCACGCCGGTCGTGCGGATCCAGGAGCGGCCCGGCGCGGTGTGGGCGACGAAGACCCGCTGGGTGGTCACCTCGTGGCAGTCGGCGTGGCGCCCGGGGCGGCGGATCAGCGCGATCCGCACGCCGGTGCCCTCGGCGGCGGCGCCGAGCGCCCGGCCGACGACGGGGTCGAGGTGGCTGGAGGTGAGGGCGTCCGTGCCCCACGGGCCGGGCTGCTCGACCAGCAGCCACGTCGGCGCCGTGGCGGCGGTGCCGGCCAGCGGCTCGGTCAGGAGGCGGGATGCGGTAGCGCACGTGCTCACAAAGGTAAGCCTAACCTGACCCGGTGTGGGGTTGCGCGACGGCCCGCCCATGGTGACGCGATACGACCACCGGGACGTCCCGCGCGCACGGCCGGGACAGGGCTCCGCGGGCCGCCAGGGCCGGTGGGGACGGGCCTGCCGGACCGGCTCGCCCGTACCGTCCCGCACGCTCATATCCTGGGGCGGGTGAACGGTGCCCGGACCGCGTACGGACCAGTCGCCCGGCGCGGGAGCCGGACACCGCCGCTCCCTACGCGTGATGGAGGCGCCACCCCCTTGAACAGCACGGCCAGTACGGACAGCACGGCGAACGCCCCGGACCACGACGAGAACACCGACCACGACGAGAGCACGGCCGACGCCGGCATGGATCACCCGATCGGGTCCCCCGAATCCGGTGGTCCCGCCCGGCCCGCAGGGCCCCAGATCCCGGTGGTCGTCCTCGCGGGCTTCCTGGGCTCCGGGAAGACCACCCTGCTCAACCATCTGCTGCGGCACAGCGGCGGCACCCGGATCGGCGCGATCGTCAACGACTTCGGCTCCATCGAGATCGACGCCATGGCGATCGCCGGGCAGGTCGACTCCACCGTCTCCCTCGGCAACGGCTGCCTGTGCTGCGCCGTCGACGCGAGCGAGCTGGACGTCTTCCTGGAGAAGCTCACCCGGCCCTCGGCCCGGCTGGACGTCATCGTCATCGAGGCGAGCGGACTGGCCGAGCCGCAGGAACTGGTCCGGATGATCCTCGCCAGCGAGAACCCGCACATCGTCTACGGTGGGCTGGTCGAGGTCGTCGACGCGGCGGAGTTCGACGCCACCAGGGACCGGCATCCCGAGATCGACCGGCACGTCGCCCTCGCCGACCTCGTCGTGCTGAACAAGGCCGACCGGGTGTCCGAGGCGGAGCTGGGCCGGGTGCGGGAGACGCTCGGCGGACTGTGCGACGGCACAGCCGTGATCCCCGCCTCGCACGGCAGGGTCGATCCGGAGCTGTTCTTCGACCGGAAGCCCAAGACCGAGACGATCGGCCAGCTCTCCTTCGAGGACCTCTACGACGGCGGTGACGACACCGACGGCGAGGACCACGCGCACGACTGCCACGACGGGCACGACTGCCACGGCCGTCACCGCCACGCGGCACATCTGCACGCCGCGTACGACAGCGCCTCCTTCACCGCCGAGGAACCCATGAACCCACGCCGGCTCATGGCGTTCCTCGACAACCGGCCCGACGGGCTCTACCGGATCAAGGGCTACGTCCACTTCGGGGCGGCCGACCCCCGCAACCGCTACGCCGTGCACGCCGTCGGCCGCTTCCTGCGCTTCTACCCGGCGCCCTGGGCGCGCGGCGCGCAGCGCCTCACCCAGTTGGTGCTGATCGGCTCGGGCATCGATGCCGAGGCGTTGCGGCGCGAGCTGGAGACCTGCCGGGAGACCGGTCCGCAGGACGCCGCCACCGCCGACGAGCACGGCATGTGGGGCGTCCTGCGGTACGCGCAGGGCTGAACCGGCCGCTACACCGGCCCCGCCACGACGGCCACCGGCTTCACCAGCGGCACGCCGGAGCCGTCGCGGCGCGGGTCGAGGTCCGGCAGCTCGGCGGGGGCTCCCGCCGCGTTCGCGGCGCGGGCCGGCGACGCGCCCGCCCAGGCCAGCACCAGGCAGTCCTCGCCCTTGAGGAACCGCTGGCAGCGCACGCCGCCCGTGGCCCGCCCCTTGCGGGGGTACTGGTCGAACGGCGTCATCTTCGCCGTCGTCTCCGAGGCGCCGAGCAGCGTGCCGCGCGCACCCGCCACCGTGAACACCACGGCGTCGCCCGCCGGGTCGATGGCCGTGAAGGAGATCACCTTCGCCCCGTCGGAGAGCTTGATCCCCGCCATGCCGCCCGCGGGCCGGCCCTGCGGCCGGACCTGCCCGGCCGGATAGCGCAGCAACTGGGCGTCGTCCGTGATGAAGACCAGGTCCTCCTCGCCGGTACGCAGCTCCACCGCGCCGACGACGCGGTCACCGTCCTTGAGGCCGATGACCTCCAGCTCGTCCTTGTTGGCCGGATAGTCCGGGACCACGCGCTTGACGACGCCCTGCTCCGTGCCGATCGCGAGCCCCGGTGAGGACTCGTCCAAGGTGGTGAGGCAGACGATCCGCTCGCCGTCCTCCAGCGACAGGAACTCCGAGACCGGTGCGCCGCCCGACAGATTCGGTGCCGACGCCGTCTCCGGGAGCTGCGGCAGATCGATCACAGGCAGCCGCAGCAGCCGCCCGGCCGAGGTGACCGCGCCCACGTCCGCCCGCGCGGTGGCCGGGACCGCCGAGACGATCACATCGTGCTTGACGCGCTTGACCTCGCCGTGGTCGCTCTCGTGCGCGAACGGCTCGGCGCTGGCCGTGCGGGCCAGCAGCCCGGTCGAGGACAGCAGGACCCGGCACGGGTCGTCCGCGACCTCCAGCGGCACCGCGGAGACCGGCGAGCCCGCCGACTGCAGCAGCACCGTGCGGCGGTCGGTGCCGAACTTCTTCGCCACGTCCGCCAGTTCGCCCGAGACGAGCTTGCGCAGCTCGGCGTCGGACTCCAGGATCCGGGTCAGCTCCTCGATCTCGGTGGTGAGCCGGTCGCGCTCCGACTCCAGCTCGACGCGGTCGAACTTCGTCAGACGGCGCAGCGGGGTGTCGAGGATGTACTGGGTCTGCACCTCGGAGAGCGAGAAGCGCGCGACGAGTGACTCCTTGGCCTGCGCCGCGTTCTCACTCGATCGAATGATTCGGATGACCTCGTCGATGTCGATGAGGGCCACCAGCAGGCCCTCGACCAGGTGCAGCCGGTCCTGCCGCTTGCCGCGCCGGAACTCGCTGCGACGGCGCACGACCTCGAAGCGGTGGTCGACATAGACCTCCAGCAGCTCCTTGAGGCCCAGCGTCAACGGCTGGCCGTCCACCAGCGCGACGTTGTTGATGCCGAAGGACTCCTCCATCGGCGTCAGCTTGTAGAGCTGCTCGAGGACGGCCTCCGGGTTGAAGCCGTTCTTCACCTCGATGACCAGGCGCAGACCGTGGGAGCGGTCGGTGAGGTCCTTGACGTCGGCGATGCCCTGGAGCTTCTTCGAACCGACCAGGTCCTTGATCTTGGCGATCACCTTTTCCGGACCCACCGTGAAGGGGAGTTCGGTCACGACGATGCCCTTGCGGCGGGCCGTCACATTCTCCACGGCGACGGTCGCACGGATCTTGAAGGTGCCGCGGCCGGTCTCGTAGGCGTCCCGGATGCCGCTCAGCCCGACGATCCGGCCGCCCGTGGGCAGGTCCGGACCCGGGACGAACCGCATCAGGGTGTCGAGGTCGGCGCCCGGGTGCTTGATCAGGTGCCGGGCGGCGGCGACGACCTCGCCCAGATTGTGCGGCGGCATGTTCGTCGCCATGCCGACCGCGATGCCGGTCGCGCCGTTGACCAGCAGGTTCGGATAGGCGGCCGGGAGGGCCACCGGCTCCTGCTCGCTGCCGTCGTAATTCGGCGTGAAGTCGACGGTGTCCTCGTCGATCGACTCCGTCATCAGCGACGTCGTCGCCGCCATGCGGGCCTCGGTGTACCGCATCGCGGCGGGCGGGTCGTCGTTGCCCAGCGAACCGAAGTTGCCGTGCCCGTCGACCAGCGGCACCCGCATGGAGAACGGCTGTGCCATGCGGACCAGGGCGTCGTAGATGGACGCGTCGCCGTGCGGGTGGAGCTTTCCCATCACCTCGCCGACGACGCGGGCGCACTTCACATACGAACGCTCGGGGCGCAGCCCCATGTCGTTCATCTGGAACAGGATGCGGCGCTGGACGGGCTTGAGCCCGTCCCGGGCATCGGGCAGAGCGCGCGAGTAGATGACCGAGTAGGCGTACTCGAGGAAGGAGCCCTGCATCTCGTCGACGACGTCGATGTCGAGGATGCGCTCCTCGAAGTCGTCCGGCGGCGGGGTCTTCGTGCTGCGGCGGGCCATCGCGGCTGCGGCTCCTTCGATCGATTGCCGAGGTGGGGGGTCTGACGCCGACCATTGTGGACCGCGCCACTGACAACGCCGACCGCGACCCGTCCGTAAGAGCGCACCGTGACGGGAACTTCGCCAGATGTCAGCGCGCTTGCATACAGTGACAGAACTGTTCATCACGCTAGTCGCCGCGGCGGACGCCGTGAGGCGGCGCGGGATTTTTCCAGCGATCGAAGGGACGTACATGCCCATGGGTCACACGGCCACGCAACAGGCCGGTACCGGCGGCCTGACAGCGACCGAGCACCGCCTGGCCAACGGCCTGCGGGTGGTGCTCTCCGAGGACCATCTGACCCCGGTCGCCGCGGTCTGCCTCTGGTACGACGTCGGCTCGCGCCACGAAGTCAAGGGCCGCACCGGCCTCGCCCACCTCTTCGAGCACCTCATGTTCCAGGGCTCGGCGCAGGTCAAGGGCAACGGCCACTTCGAGCTGGTGCAGGGCGCGGGCGGCTCGCTCAATGGCACCACCAGCTTCGAGCGCACCAATTATTTCGAGACCATGCCGGCCCACCAGGTGGAGCTGGCCCTGTGGCTCGAGGCCGACCGGATGGGGTCGCTGCTGACCGCCCTCGACGAGGAGTCGATGGAGAACCAGCGCGACGTCGTCAAGAACGAGCGCCGCCAGCGCTACGACAACGTGCCCTACGGCACCGCGTTCGAGAAGCTGACGGCCATGGCCTACCCCGACGGCCACCCGTACCACCACACCCCGATCGGCTCGATGGCCGACCTGGACGCCGCCTCCCTGGAGGACGCGCGCGCCTTCTTCCGCACGTACTACGCGCCGGGCAACGCCGTCCTGTCGGTCGTCGGCGACATCGACACCGAGCAGACGCTCGCCTGGATCGAGAAGTACTTCGGCTCCATCCCCGCCCACGACGGCAAGCAGCCGCCGCGCGACGGCAGCCTTCCCGACGTCATCGGCGAGCAGCTGCGCGAGGTCGTGCGCGAGGAGGTCCCCTCCCGCGCCCTGATGGCCGCCTACCGTCTGCCGCACGACGGCACCCGTGAGGCCGACGCCGCCGACCTCGCCCTCACCGTCCTCGGCGGCGGCGAGTCCTCCCGGCTCCACAACCGCCTGGTCCGCCACGACCGCACCGCCGTCGCCGCCGGCTTCGGCCTGCTGCGGCTCGCCGGCGCCCCCTCGCTCGGCTGGCTGGACGTCAAGACGTCCGGCGGCGTCGAGGTCCCCGACATCGAGTCCGCCGTCGACGAGGAGCTGGCCCGCTTCGCCGCCGAGGGGCCGACCCCGGAGGAGATGGAGCGCGCCCAGGCCCAGCTGGAGCGCGAGTGGCTGGACCGGCTCGCCACGGTCAGCGGCCGCGCGGACGAACTGTGCCGCTACGCGGTCCTGTTCGGTGACCCGCAGCTCGCCCTCAGCGCGGTCGACCGGGTCCTGGACATCACCGCCGAGGAGGTGCGGGAGGTCGCCGCGGCCCGGCTGCGCCCCGACAACCGCGCCGTGCTGGTGTACGAGCCGACCGCCCCCGAGGCCGACGAGAACGCAGGAAACGCAACGGAAAGCGAGACGGCCCAGTGAGCGACGCCGCACCCGCGAGCAGCACGCAGACCGCAGGCCCTTCGATGGAGTTCCACCCCCGGCCGCAGCCCGGCGAGGCCACCCCGTGGGCCTTCCCGGCCCCCGAGCGCGGTGAGCTGTCCAACGGCCTCACCGTGCTGCGCTGCCACCGCCCCGGCCAGCAGGTCGTCGCCGTCGAGATCAACCTCGCGGCCCCCCTGGACGCCGAGCCGCAGGGGCTCGACGGTGTCGCCACGATCATGGCGCGCGCCCTGACCGAGGGCACCGACAAGCACACCGCCGAGGAGTTCACGGCCGAGCTGGAGCGCTGCGGGGCCACCCTCGACGCGCACGCCGACCACCCCGGCGTCCGGGTCTCCCTGGAGGTCCCGGCCTCCCGGCTGCACAAGGCGCTCGGCCTGCTCGCCGACGCCCTGCGCGCCCCCGCGTTCCCCGACGGCGAGGTCGAGCGCCTCGTCCGCAACCGGCTGGACGAGATCCCGCACGAGCTGGCCAACCCGGCCCGCCGGGCCGCCGTGGCGCTCTCCAAGGAGCTCTTCCCCGTGGAGTCCCGGATGTCCCGCCCCCGCCAGGGCACCGAGGAGACCGTCGAGCGCATCGACGCCGCCGCCGTCCGCGCCTTCTACGAGGCGCACGTCCGCCCCGCCACGGCGACCGCCGTGGTCGTCGGCGACTTCACCGACGTCGACCTCGACAAGGCGCTGGCCGAGTCCCTCGGCGCGTGGACCGGCTCCGCCGCCGAACCTCGGCCCGTACCGCCGATCACCGCGGACGACTCCGGCCGCGTCGTGATCGTCGACCGCCCCGGCGCGGTGCAGACCCAGCTCCTCATCGGCCGGATCGGCGGCGACCGGCACGACCGCGTCTGGCCCGCCCAGGTGCTCGGCACGTACTGCCTCGGTGGCACCCTCACCTCCCGCCTGGACCGCGTCCTGCGCGAGGAGAAGGGCTACACCTACGGCGTGCGCTCCTTCGGCCAGGTGCTCCGCTCGGCGCCCGACGGCACCGGCGCCGCGATGCTCGCCATCAGCGGCTCCGTGGACACCGCGTCCACCGGCCCGGCGCTGGCCGACCTGTGGACCGTGCTGCGCACCCTGGCCGCCGAGGGGCTGACCGACGCCGAGCGCGACGTCGCCGTGCAGAACCTCGTGGGCGTCGCCCCGCTCAAGTACGAGACGGCCGCCGCCGTCGCGGGCACGCTCGCCGACCAGGTCGAGCAGTACCTCCCGGATGACTTCCAGGCGCGGCTGTACGAGCGCCTCGCGGAGACGGGGACCGTGGAGGCCACCGCGGCCGTCGTGAGCGCGTTCCCGGCCGACCGCCTCGTGACGGTCCTCGTCGGTGACGCCGCGGAGATCCTGGAGCCGGTCAAGGCGCTGGGCATCGGAGCGGTGACGGTCGTCCAGGGCTGACGGCACGTCGGAGCAGCGACCGGTCGCGGACAGTCGTGGCCGGTTCGTGGCCGGTTCGCGGTCGACGGCACCCGGCGGCGTCCGCGTGGTGCGGCCAACTGGTCCGTAGATAAGCGCATAAGGGAGGCACGCGAGGTCAACGGGACTCGCGTGCCTCCCTTATGTCCGTTTTGAAGGAGAGGTTGCATGTCTGGCGTGTGGTGTACGCCACAAAACCTCAGTTCTGTTTGTCGATCGAAACGCACCCCGATTAGCGTCAGTCCGGCTGACCGTCAGATGTGAGTCGCATCCGCGGCACCGGTCAGTCATCGCCGAGTCCCCAATGGCGCGAGCCAGGGGAGCCGGGGACCCACAGTCCCTGGGGTGAATCGGGTCCCTTTCCGGAGGGAACCGTAGGAGACCTTCCTGCTCCGAACCCGTCAGCTAACCCGGTAGGCGAGAAGGAAGGAAAGGAATGGCCACACACCCATGGCGTTCATAGGTGCCACCGGCAAGCATCGTCGTCCGAGCCGCGCCGTCCGCGTCAGCGCGAACGTGGCGGGCATCGCCACGCTCACCGCCACCGGTGTGGTCGCGGGCTTCGCCGCTCCCGCGCTCGCCGCCACCGACGACGCCCCGCGCGTCCAGGACACGGGCCTCACCCAGGCCGTCGTCATGGGTGACGAGACCGCCGACCGGATCGACGCCCAGGCCGACACCCAGCAGAGTGCCGCCTACGAGGCCGAGGCGCGGCTGAAGGCGGAGGCCGACGCGAAGCAGAAGGCCGCGGACGCCAAGCAGCGTGCGGACGAGGCCAAGCGCAAGGCCGAGGCCGAGCGTGCCGAGAAGGAGCGCGTCGCCCGCGACGAGGAGCGCAAGCGCCTCAACGCCTACGTCTCCCCGATCGACGGCAGTTACGTCTCCACCTCGTACAAGGCCTCCAGCGGCCTGTGGTCCTCCGGCAGCCACACCGGCGTCGACTTCCACGCCGCCGAGGGCACCACGGTGCAGTCCGTGGGCGCCGGCACCGTCGTCGAGGCCGGCTGGGGCGGCGCGTACGGCAACAACGTCGTCATCAAGCACAACGACGGCACCTACACGCAGTACGGCCACCTCTCCTCGATCAGCGTCAGCGCCGGTCAGACGGTCACCGCGGGGCAGCAGATCGGCATCTCCGGCTCCACGGGCAACGTCACCGGCCCGCACCTGCACTTCGAGGCCCGTACGGGTGCCGACTACGGCTCCGACATCGACCCCGTCGCCTACCTGCGCGCGCACGGCGTCAGCGTCTGATCGACGCGTCCGGGACGGAAGTCCCGCGCACATCGCTTGACGAAGGCCCCGGCTCCCGCCGGGGCCTTCGTGTTGGCCGGGCGCGTCGACCGGGAGTATCCACCGGCGCGTTGGCCAAAAAATAGCCATGGATTCCCGGCTCCCATCGGAAATCGCACGGCATTGCAATAGAGTCGCCGAACAGACGTCAATCAGCCGCGTTTCGCGGGGATTAAGGCGGAGGTTCACTGATGCGGGGCCCCACGTGACCGGCAATGGCGACGCAGTGCGAGAAGGCAGCCGCATTTCCGCGCACGCCGTCTGCGCGGCGATCCGCGACGACATCGTCTCCGGGGCCCACCCGCCCGGCAGTCGGCTCATCGAGGAGTTACTGGCCCGCCGTTACGGCGTCTCCCGGGTGCCGGTGCGCGAGGCCCTGCGCACCCTCGCCTCCGAGGGGTTCGTGACCACCCGTCGGCACGCCGGGGCCTGTGTCGCCGAACCCACCGAGCGGGAGGCCGCCGATCTGCTCGACGTCCGCGCCCTGCTGGAGCCGCTCGGCGCCGCACGTGCCGCGCAGCGCCGCACGGAGGCCCATCTGAAGGTGCTGCGCGGGCTGGTCAGGCTGGGGCGGGAGCGCGCCCGGGGCGGTCGTACGGCGGAACTGTGCCCCCTCGGCGACTGGTTCGACGAGACGCTCGCCCAGGCCTCCGGCAGCCCCAGCCTCGCCGCCCTGCTCACCCAGCTACGACTCAAGATCGCCTGGGTCTACGCACCGGAGACCCCGCTGCGGCCCGTCGAGATCTGGGACGCCCACGGGGCTCTCGTCGACGCCGTCGCCCGGGGCGACGCCGAGCGGGCCCGGGCGCTGGCCGAGGCGCGGGCCGGCCGGCCGCCGGGTGAATACCGGCTGCGGCGTGCGGTGCACGTGGGTCGGGCCGGGCGAATGCGAAATCCGAAACAATCCGTAAACACGGTGAGCGCTCGCTCTTAACAAGGATGCGCTATTTCAACGCGCCGTCGAGGGGTGAGGGGCCGGTATTCCCGGTGCGAATTCAGGCCTCATGTGCCCGCGCGAAACGGCCTCATGTGCCCGCGCAGAACAAACGGGGCCGCACAACAAAAGAGCGGGGCCGCGACGACCCCGATCGGCCGCCGCGGCCCCGCCGCGCGCGAAGCGCGGTGCATCAGACGGTCTCCGGAAGCTCCTCGAGCCCCTCGGCGACCAGCTTGGCCAGACGGTCGAGCGCGGCCTCGGCACCTTCCGCCTCGGTGGCGAGGACGATCTCCTCGCCGCCCTGGGCGCCCAGGCCCAGCACGGCCAGCATCGACGCGGCGTTGACGGGGCTGCCGTCGGCCTTGGCGATCGTCACGGGGACGCCGGCGGCCGTCGCCGCACGGACGAAGATCGACGCGGGGCGGGCGTGCAGGCCCTCGGCCCAGCCGACGTTGACGCGGCGCTCAACCATGGTGTTGCCCTTCAAGTCGCTATTGGTTGTCTAGACCAGTGTCTCACGGGGGCGGCGGTGCTCCGGTGTGGTGCTCCCCACGACACCTCGCACCGACACCTCGCACGACACCCCCGACATCGCCCGGACGCCTCCCGCACGACGCCCCGACGCCTCCCGGGCGACAACGGCCCCACCCTGCCCGCGCCACCGGGGGTGAGCCGGGACCGTTGTCGGTCCCCGGCCGTACGCTGGCCCCATGCAGACGCCGTCCGAGCACGCGTACCCGACCCACTGGGAAGCCGACGTCGTGCTGCGCGACGGCGGCACCGCCCAGGTCCGCCCCATCACCGCCGACGACGCGGGCCGCCTGGTCAGCTTCTACGAACAGGTCTCGGACGAGTCGAAGTACTACCGCTTCTTCGCCCCCTACCCCCGGCTCTCCGACCGGGACGTGCACCGATTCACCCACCACGACTACGTCGACCGGGTGGGCCTGGCCGCCACCGTCGGGGGCGAGTTCATCGCCACCGTCCGCTACGACCGCATCGACGCCCGGGGCATGCCCGCCACCGCTCCCGCCGACGAGGCCGAGGTCGCCTTCCTCGTCCAGGACGCCCACCAGGGCCGTGGTGTCGCCTCCGCGCTGCTCGAACACATCGCGGCCGTCGCCCGCGAGCGCGCCATCCGGCGCTTCGCCGCCGAGGTGCTGCCCGCCAACACCAAGATGATCAAGGTGTTCACGGACGCGGGCTACACCCAGAAGCGCAGCTTCGAGGACGGCGTCGTCCGCCTGGAGCTGGACCTCGAGCCCACCGACCGGTCGCTCGCCGTCCAGCGGGCCCGCGAGCAGCGCGCCGAGGCCCGCTCCGTCCAGCGCCTCCTCGCCCCCGGCTCCGTCGCCGTCATCGGCACGGGCCGCGAGGCGGGCGGCATGGGCCGCACCGTCCTGCGCAATGTCCTGGCGGGCGGCTTCACGGGACGCGCGCACGCGGTCAACCAGGCCTTTCCCGAGGGGCTTTCCGTCCTCGAACCCGAGGGCGTTCCCGCCCACCGCTCGGTCCTCGACATCACCGACCCCGTCGACCTCGCCGTCGTCGCCGTGCCCGCCGCCGCGGTGCCGTCCGTCGTCGCCGAGTGCGGCGAGCACGGCGTGCAGGGCCTTGTCGTCCTCTCCGCCGGATACGCCGAGAGCGGCCCCGACGGCCGCGCCCGCCAGCGCGAACTGGTCCGCCAGGCCCGCTCGTACGGCATGCGCATCGTCGGCCCCAACGCCTTCGGCCTCATCAACACCGCCGAGGGCGTCCGGCTCAACGCCTCCCTGTCGCCCGAGCTGCCCGCGGCCGGGCGGCTCGGGCTGTTCAGCCAGTCCGGCGCGATCGGCATCGCCCTGCTCTCCGGGCTGCACCGGCGCGCCGCCGGACTGGTCGGCGTCTCGACCTTCGTCTCCGCGGGAAACCGCGCCGACGTCTCCGGCAACGACTTCCTCCAGTACTGGCACGACGACCCGGACACCGACGTCGCCCTCATGTATCTGGAATCGATCGGCAATCCCCGGAAGTTCACCCGCCTCGCCAAGCGCACCGCGGCCCGTAAGCCGGTCGTCGTCGTGAAGGGCGCCCGCCACGGCGGCGCGGCCCCCACCGGGCACGCCGTCCCCACCACCCGCATCCCCGACGCCACCGTCTCCGACCTGCTGCGGCAGGCGGGCGTGATACGCGTCGACACGGTCACCGAGCTCGCCGACGCCGGATTGCTCCTCGCCTCCCAGCCGCTGCCCGCGGGTCCGCGCGTGGCCATCCTCGGCAATTCCGAGTCGCTCGCCCTCCTCACCTATGACGCCTGTCTCACGGAGGGCCTGCGCCCGCTGCCCCCGCGCGACCTCACCACGGCCGCGGGGCCCGCCGATTTCCGGGCGGCCCTCGCCGAGGCCCTGGCGGACGGCGGGAGCGACGCGGTGGTGGTCACCGCGATCCCCTGGGTGGGCGACGCCTCCGCCGCCGACCTCGCGACCGCCCTGCGCGAAGCGGTGGCCGACTGCCCGGCCGCCAAGCCCGTCACCGTCGTCCACCTGGAGATCGAGGGCCTCGCCGAGGCGCTGGCGGCCGAGCCGACGGTGCCCGCCGGCGACCCGCAGCGGTCGCCCGGCGCCGCCGGCAGCGCGCCCGCCGTGCGGATACCCGCCTACCCCGCGGCCGAGCGCGCCGTACGGGCGCTGGCCGAGGCCGCGCGTTACGCGCGCTGGCGGCGGCAGCTCGCGGAGCCCGGCCGGGTGCCCGAGTACGACGACATCGACGAGGCCGGGGCGGCCGCCGACATCGACGTGCTGCTGACCGCCCACGGCGCGGCCTCCTCGCCGCCCGGCGGCGCCCGGGCCGTCACCCTGTCCGCCGCCGACACCCAGCGGCTGCTCGCCCGGTACGGGATCGCCGTGCTGCCCGCCCTGGCCGCGCCCGACCCCGACGGCGCCGTCCGCGCGGCACACCGGCTCGGGTTCCCCGTGGCCCTCAAGCCCACCGCCCCGCACCTGCGCCACCGCGCCGACCTCGGTGGCGTCCGGCTCGACCTGGGCGGCGAAGGAGAACTGCGCAGGGCCTACGCGGAGTTGACCGAGCTGCTCGGCAAGCCCGAGGAGACCCGGCTGGTGGTGCAGTCGATGGCCCCGCGCGGCGTCGACACGGTCGTACGGGCCGCGATCGACCCGGCGGCCGGCGCGGTGCTCTCCTTCGGGCTGGCGGGGGCGCCGTCCCTGCTGCTCGGCGACACGGCCCACCGCCTCGTCCCGGCGACCGACCGGGACGTCGCCGAACTGATCCGCTCGATCCGCACCGCGCCGCTGCTCTTCGGCTGGCGCGGCTCCGCCCCTGTGGACACCGGAGCCCTCGAGGAACTGCTGCTGCGCGTCTCGCGCCTGGTGGACGACCACCCCGAGGTCGTGGGCGCCGACCTGGAGCCCGTGATCGTCGCCCCGCACGGCGTCCACGTGCTCGGCGCGTCCCTACGCCTCGCCCCGCCCCCGGCCCGCACGGATCTCGGCCCGCGCAGCCTGCCGGCGTACTAGGGCCTGTCCGGCGGATCTTTGGGCCGCCTGCGGCGGCGAGCGCCCTGCGGGCGCGTCCTCAAACGCCGGACGGGCTGGTTGTGGCTGAGCTCAGCCACCTCAAGCCCGCTGGGGGCACCTCCCAGCGATAGCTGGGGGAGTTTGAGGACACCGCCGCGCAGCGGTGGTGCGCCCGGGCGGGCATCGGCGGCGGAGAGGCCGCGGACGCCCCGTAGGATGGGCGTATGGCGAAGACCGGTACGACGACCCAGGGGCTGCGCGCGGCGATCGAGCGCAGCGGCTACTACCCGGCCCTCGTGGCCGAGGCGGTGGAGGCCGCCGTGGGCGGGGAGCCGATCGTTTCGTACCTGGTCCACCAGGAGACGACCTTCGATTCGAACGAGGTCCGCCGCCACGTCACGGTCCTCGTCCTGACCGGCACGCGCTTCATCGTCAGCCACACCGACGAGCAGGCCGCCGACGCCACGTCGCCGTCCCCGTACGCCACCACCTCGACCGAGTCCGTGAAGATCGGCCGGATCTCCTCGGTCGTGCTCAGCCGCGTCGTCGCCAACCCCGAGTCGTACACCCCCGGCACCCTGCCGCGCGAGGTCGTCCTCACCATCGGCTGGGGCGCGGTCTCCCGGATCGACCTGGAGCCCGCCGCCTGCGGCGACCCCAACTGCGACGCCGACCACGGCTACACCGGCTCGTCGACCGCCGACGACCTGAGCCTGCGCGTCAGCGAGGCGGGCGACGGTCCGGACACCGTCCGCCAGACCCTGGCCTTCGCCCAGGCGCTCTCCGAGGCGACCGCGGCCACCGCCCGCTGATGACACACCTGACGACGGCGGGCTCCGCCTGGCACGAGCCCGCCCCGCTCGACCCCCGCTCCGCCCCGCTCCCGCGCTACGGCAGCGGCTCGCTCGCCGACCTGCTGCCCACCATCGCGTCCGGCATGGGCGTCCCCGGCCTCCCCGCCGGCATGGACCTCGCGTCCGCCGACCGGGTCTGCGTCTTCCTCATCGACGGTCTCGGCTGGGAGCTGCTGCGCGCCCACCCGGCGGAGGCGCCGTTCCTGCACTCCTTGCTCGGCACGTCCATGAACGGCACCGGCGAGCCCATGACCGCGGGCTTCCCGTCGACCACGGCCACCTCGCTGGCCTCGGTGGGCACCGGTCTGCCGCCCGGCGCCCACGGTCTGCCGGGCTACACCGTCGCCGACCCCGCCACCGGGCAGCTGATGAACCAGCTGCGCTGGCGGCCGTGGACCGACCCGCACGTGTGGCAGCCGTACCCGACCGTCTTCCAACTCGCGGACGCCGCCGGGGTGCACACCTGCCAGGTCTCCGCGCCCGACTTCCAGCACACCCCACTGACGAAGATCGCGCTGAGCGGCGGCACCTTCCACGGCCGGCTCTCCGGCGAGGACCGGATGGACCTCGCGGCCGACCGGCTCGCCGCCGCCGACCGCTCGCTCGTCTACACCTACTACAGCGAGGTCGACGGCAAGGGCCATCGCTTCGGTGTCGACTCCGACGAGTGGCGCGGCCAGTTGATGTACGTGGACCGGCTCGCCCAGCGACTCGCCGAGCAGCTGCCGCCCCGCTCGGCGCTGTACGTCACCGCCGACCACGGCATGATCGACATCCCCTTCGACCCGGAGTCGCGCATCGACTTCGACGAGGACTGGGAGCTGCGCGCCGGGGTCGCCCTGCTCGGCGGCGAGGCCCGGGCCCGCCATGTGTACGCCGTGCCCGGTGCCGCCAACGATGTGCTCGCGGTGTGGCGCGAGGTGCTCGGCGAGCAGATGTGGGTGGCGGGCCGCGACGAGACCATCGAGGCCGGCTGGTTCGGACCGCCCGGGGAGGGCGTCGACGACCGGGTGTACGCCCGGATCGGCGATGTCGTCGCCGCGGCCCGCGACGACATCGCGATCGTCGCCTCCGAGACCGAGCCGAACGAATCCGCGATGGTCGGTCTGCACGGTTCCATGACGCCCGTCGAGCAGCTCGTGCCGCTCCTCGAAGTGCGCACCTGAGCCGTACGCACCTGAGAGCCGTACGCCCCCGAGCCCGCCCCGCCGCACCGCCCGCCGACGACCGAGACAAAATGAAAGGCATTGGCTTTCCCATGCCCGAGCTGGTGTTCTTCTCCGGAACCATGGACTGCGGAAAGAGCACCCTCGCTCTGCAGATCGAGCACAACCGCTCGACCCGCGGACTCCAAGGGATGATCTACACGAGGAACGACCGCGCGGGTGAGGGGAAACTCTCCTCCCGGCTCGGTCTGGTCACCGACTCCGTCGAGGCGGGCGAGGGCTTCGACTTCTACGCGCACATCGTCGGCCATATCTCCGCCGGCGGCCGCGCGGACTACGTCATCGCCGACGAGGCGCAGTTCCTCGCCCCGGAGCAGGTCGACCAACTGGCCCGCATCGTCGACGACCTCGAACTCGACGTCTTCGCCTTCGGCATCACCACCGACTTCCGCACCCGGCTCTTTCCCGGCTCCCAGCGCCTGGTCGAACTCGCCGACCGGATAGAGGTCCTCCAGGTCGAGGCGCTCTGCTGGTGCGGCGCGCGCGCCACCCACAACGCCCGTACGGTCGGCGGACAGATGGTCGTCGAGGGCGCGCAGGTGGTCGTGGGCGACGTCAACCAGCCGGAGGCCGTGGTGGCTTACGAGGTGCTGTGCCGCCGTCACCACCGCCGTCGGCTGACGGCCGCCGCGGCCCGCGCCGCGGCCCTGTCGCCCGACGTCCTGCCGGTGGACCCCGTGGACGCGACCGCTAACGCGTCGTCCGTAGGAGTGTGAAGACGGCCCCCTCCGGGTCCGCGACCGTGGCCACCCGGCCGGTCCGCCCCTCCCGAGGCGGCAGCAGCACCCGGCCGCCGAGCTCGCTCGCCCGCCGGGCGGCGGCATCGGTGTCCGCCACCTCGAAGTACGTCATCCAGTGCGGGCCCCGGCGGCGGGGCAGCGCCGCCCCCACGCCGTGGATCGCGGCGACCGGACGGCCGTCCACGAGCAGGGTGAGGTAGTCGGTGTCCAACGGGTCGGCCGACACCGTCTCGTAGCCGAACAGGGCCTGGTAGAACTTCACCACGGCGCCGGTCTCATAGGTGATCAGCTCATGCCAGACCGGTGTGCCCGGCACGCCCACCAGCGCGGGGCCCACCAGCTCCTGGCCCTGCCAGACGCCGAAGGGCGCGCCCGCCGGGTCGGAGGCGAGCACCAGCCGCCCCGCGTCCTCCGCGGTCAGCGGGCCCACGCCCACCGTGCCGCCGGAACAGCGGATCCACTCCCCGGTCGCGTCCGCGTCGTCGCTCGCGAGATAGGTCGTCCAGGTGGTCGACAGCCGGCGGTCGGGCAGCAGTTCGCCGATCCCGGCCACGTCGCGGCCGTCGATCGTCGCACGGACGTACGGGCCCAGTTGGCGTGGCCCGGGGCTGTAGTAGCTCCAGCCGAACAGACCACTGTAGAAGTCCTGGATAGCCTCCAGATCGTGCACCAGGAGGCTTGTCCAGCAAGGGGTGCCTGGGGTGTGCCGAGCCTCCCCCTTGCTCTGCTGGGGGGACCCCCATACCTCGGTCATCGTCACTCTCTCCTCGGACCATCGTGGTGGCCGCGCGCCCGCGCCGGTCGGTGGCGCTCTGGATGGGACGGGGCCCGACCAGATGCTTGCACCACCTGTGGTGACGTACCCCCCGGCCGCGCCGGATTCCCCGGGTTCCCGCAGGAGAATGCCCGATTTCGCGCCGCGCATCCGTTTCGGCGTCAGGGGCGTCCAGTATCGATCAGCTTTGCGCGGTCTGGCCAGAGGGCCATTCGGCGCAATGCCGACTACGCCAGAATGGCGGTCATGGACGCCATCATCACCGCAGACCAACTCGTGAGCGCAGTGGCCGGAGACCGGCCGCCGACCCTCTTGGACATCCGCTGGCAGCACGGCCGGCCCTCCGGCCGCCCGGAGTACGAGGCCGGGCACCTGCCCGGCGCCGTCTATGTGGACCTGGACACCGAGCTCGCCGGGGCACCGGGGGAGCGGGGCCGTCATCCGCTGCCGGACATCGCCGCGTTCGGTGCGGCGATGCGGCGGGCCGGGGTGAGCCGGGACCGTGAGGTCGTCGTCTACGACGGCGGGCTGGGCTGGGCGGCGGCCCGCGCCTGGTGGCTGCTGCGCTGGACGGGACACCCGGCCGTACGGGTGCTCGACGGCGGGCTCGCCGCCTGGGCGGGCCGGGGCGATGCGCTGACCAAGGAGATCCCGGCGGTGACGGAGGGCGACTTCGTCCCCGAGCCCGGTGCGCGGCCGATCCTTCTCGACGCGGACGGCGCGGCGGCGCTGGCCCGGCGGGGCCTGTTGCTGGACGCGCGGGCGGGGGAGCGGTACCGGGGCGAGGTCGAGCCGATCGACCGGATCGCCGGCCACATCCCCGGCGCGGTGTCCGCGCCGACGAGCGAGAACGCGGCCGAGGACGGCCGCTTCCACCCTGCGGAGGTGCTCATCCGGCGGTTCGCGGGGCTGGGCGCCACGGCGGACACGGAGGTGGGCGTCTACTGCGGCTCGGGTGTGTCGGCGGCGCAGCAGGTGCTCGCCCTGGCGGTCGCCGGGATCCCGGCGGCGCTCTACGTCGGCTCCTGGAGCGAGTGGACGGCGGACGGCAACCGCCCCGTGGCGACGGGTCCTCAGCCGGGCTGACCGCCCCGCTCGCCGTTGGCTGAAAATAGGCCCGGACGCTCGCGAAAGTGGATCACGGATCCCGTCGGGGAAACGAGCCGATCGGGCGGCGGCCATGTGGGTGAGCGAAATGTGTGAGCCGCCGTCATCCCCCCACCGGAGCGGGGGGATGACGGCGGCTCACCGCGGTCGGCTCACTCCTGTTTCTTGCGGCGGGTGCCGAAGACGATCTCGTCCCAGCTGGGTACCGCCGCCCGGCGGCCCGGCCGGACGCCGTCCGCCTCCGCCTGACGGTCCGTCGTGCCCGTCAGCCGGTCCCGGTGGCCGGCCACCGACCGCGGCATCAGCACGTCCGCGTACGCGGCACCGGCGCTCGCCGCCGGTGCGGGTGGCTCGGCGGCCTCCGCCTCTTCCGGCGGCCCCTCGGCCGGGACCGCGGGAGCCACCGACGGCGCCTCGGGCACCACCATGTCGCCACGGAAGCTGGGCACCGCTTCGAGCAGGCTCGTCAGGGTGTCCCGCTCCTTGACGGTCTCCTCGGCCGGGGAGACGGCGTCCGCGTCCGACGGCGGGGGAGCCTGCTGCTGCCGGTCCAAGGACCGGTCCAGCGGTCTGTCGCGGGGCAGCCGGGCGATGCGCGGGACGAACGGGAAGCTCGGCTCGGGCGTGTCATCGGTCTCGCCGATGAGGGCCCGTGCCTCGTCGTCCATCGCCTGAACGATCCGCCGGGGCGGGTCGTACGTCCAGCTCGCGGCGCGCGGCTCACCGGCCACGCGATAGACGAGGAGGACCTCCCAGGTACCGTCGTCGCGGCGCCAGGAGTCCCACTGCGCGGTGTCCTTCTCGGCCCCGCGCAGGGTCATCCGCTCCGCCACGGCCTCACCGAGCTGCGGGCCGGTGTTCTCGCCGGGGCGGCGTACGGGTGTCTTGCGGGCCCGCTCGGCCATGAAAGCGCGCTCGGCCAGTACGGGGCCCTCGAAGCGCCGGACCCGCTCGACCGGGATGCCGGCGAGCTGCGCCACCTCCTCGGCGGAGGCGCCCGCACGTATACGGGCCTGGATGTCTCGCGGGCGGAGATGGCTCTCCACCTCGATCTCGATCTGTCCCAGACGGGCACGGTCGTTGCGCACCGCGGCGCGCAGGCGCTCGTCGATGGGAAGCGTGTACTCCGTGCTGTCCGCAGCCTTGAGCACCAGCCGTGTGCCGTCGTTGGAGACGGCCACGACACGCAGTTCGGGCATGGGGACCTCCCGGGTGGTGCCTGCCGACGTCACGTGCGTCGCTGCTTCCGCTAGTCGAGTGTGGCCTGCCCGGGTGCAGCCTGCCACAACATTGCCGAGTTGACGGGGCGAGTGCCGCCTGGGCCCCTCCCGTTGGGTCCGGGCAGCCGGACGGGATAACCGGGGCCAGGGCTCGCCACAGTACTCCATTCGGGCCACTGGGGGTGGATCGGCGCGCCATCGAAGTTCACCCCCGGCAAGGGAGTTGAGTGCGCCCCTTCGTGTGTACGGCTGCCCCATAGGTGGTGAGGTTCACACAATCGCCCGAATCGGAACTGTTCGTTACGCTCGGAAGTCTGTCCTGTCTGTCAGAAGGAATGAAAGGGCTACACAGAGGCTGGAGATGGACGACAAAGGCGAAAGCGAGGCAAAACCGAAGAACAAGCGTCTGGAGCTGAGCGTCGCGCAGGTAGCCGGCAGCGCTCTGGCGGCGTGTGCCGCCGCGCTGCTCGCGGGCAAGCTCGGTGTATACGGGACGATTATCGGTGCCGGTGTCGTCAGCGTGATCGCCACCACCGGTGGCACGATCTTCCAGCACTTGTTCAAGCGGACCGGCGAGAAGATCACCAAGGTGACGGTCCAGGCGGCGAAGCCGAGGCTGCGCCAGGTCCCTGTGCGGGACGCGGACCGGGCCATCAGGAACGCGACCGACCGAGCGGACGGCGAAGGGCGAAACGGCTGGTCCGGGCGCGATGCCGACGCGACGACCGTCATGCCGGCGGCCGGCGAGGGCCGGCCGGTGATGCCGGAGCCGGACCGTACGCGGCTGCTCCGGCAGGCCGAGGCGACCCAGATGCTGCCGGAGATCGACGCGACCCAGGCGCTGCACCAGACGGGCCCCTCGGCGGAAGCCGGGGCGTACGCGGGGGCGCACTCCGGCGCGGGCTCCGAACCGCACAACGATCAGCATGCCGACACGCACAGCGGCTCTTACGGCGGCTCTTACGGCGACTCTTTCATTGGCGCTTTCAACGACACGTTCAGTGACGGCACCACCCACGGCACCCGACTGCGCGGCTGGAAGCGGCCGCTGCTGGCCGCCGGTGCCGTCTTCGTCCTGGCCATGGGGACGGTGACCGCCGTCGAGCTGGTCCAGGGCTCGAGTGCCGACGGCGGCGGCGGGACCACGGTCGGCCAGATCTTCCAGCCGCAGAAGTCGGAGAAGAAGCACGACCAGGGGCCCTCGCACACGCCCGGCCCGGGCCACTCGCAGGGCGGCGGCCAGGAGAGCGGCACCGGCGGCTCGTCCCCGTCTCCCGACCCCTCGCGGCAGGGCGGCGGTACGGACCACTCGTCGCCGGACCCGCGGACCTCGCCGTCCTCCGGCGGCTCCTCCCCGACCCCGAAGCCGACCCCGCCGACCGAGCCCAGCAAGACGCCGGACAGCGGCAAGAGCGACGACGGCAAGGGCGACACCACCAACGGTGGCGCGGGCACCGGCGGCGGCCAGTCGCCGCCACCGTCGCAGCAGCCCCAGGGGCAGCAGAACGCCGCGGCCGGGGCGGGCTCAGGCTCCTAGGACCCGCCGCAGATAGTCGTTGCCGAAGACGCGCTGCGGGTCCAGCCGGTCCCGCAGCGCGCCGAACTCCGCGAACCGCGGATAGACCCCGGCCAGATACGCGGCGTCGCGGCTGTGCAGCTTTCCCCAGTGCGGCCGGCCGCCGTGGGCCGTCATGATCTGTTCGGCGGCGGTGAAGTAGGCCCGGTGCGGGGTGCCCCGGTACATGTGCACGGCCAGATAGGCGGTGTCCCGCCCGTAGGCGGTGGACAGCGGCACATCGTCGGCCGGGGCGGTCCGCACCTCCACCGGGAAAGCGATCCGCAGCCCCGTGCGCTCGATCATCGCCCGTAACTCGCGCAGCGCCGCCACGGCGGCCTCGCGCGGCAGCGCGTACTCCATCTCCAGGAAGCGGACCCGGCGCGGGCTGGTGAAGACCTTGTAGGCGACATCGGTGTACGTACGGGCGGAGAGAGCGCGGCCGGCGACCTTGGCGATGCCGGGGACGGCGGCCGGGACGGCCCGCCCCAGCGTGCAGACGGCCTGGAACAGGCCGTTGGCCAGCAGCTCGTCCTCGACCCAGCCGGCGACGCGACCGGGCGGTGCCGCGGGGCCCGCGCTGCGGTTGTTGCGCTTGGTGGTGCAGCTGTCGGTGTGCGGGAACCAATAGAACTCGAAGTGCTCGTTCTCGGCGACCAGCTGATCGAACTCGGCCGTCACCCGGTCGAAGGGCATCGGTTCCTCACGTGCCCGGAGCAGGAACTCCGGCTCCACCGCGAAGGTGATCGCGGTGATCACCCCCAGGGCGCCGAGTCCCAGCCGGGCCGCGGCGAAGACGTCCGCGTTCTCGCTCGCGGAGCAGGTGAGCCGTGAGCCGTCGGCCGTCACCAGCTCCAGGCCGGTGACCTGGGCGGCCAGCGAGGCCGAGTCGCGACCGGTGCCGTGGGTGCCGGTGCTGACCGCCCCGGAGACCGTCTGCTCCATGATGTCGCCCATGTTGGCCAGCGACAGGCCGTGAGCGGACAGCGTCTCGTTCAGCCGTCTGAGGGGCGTGCCCGCGGCGACCGTCACGGTCCCCGCGACGCGGTCGATCGCCTGGACGCCGGTGAGCCGCTCGGGGCGGATCAGCAGCCCGTCCGTGGCCGCGGCGGCCGTGAAGGAGTGACCGGTACCGACCGCCTTCACCCGCAGGCCCTCGGCGGCCGCCTCGGCGACCAGGGCGGCCAGCTCCTCGGCGGAGGCCGGGGCCGCGGTCCGTTCCGGCCGGACGGTGACGTTCCCCGCCCAGTTACGCCACGCGCTGCTGCTCGTTCCCGTCGTCCGCTCCGTCATCCGCGACAGACCCTCCCCTTGCCTGCGGCGTGGTTGCCCCCACCCGCTGCGGCGCCGGCCGGAGCCGGCGGTACCCGAGGAACGCGACCGCCGCCGCGAGCACCCCCGACACGCCGGCCACCGTGTACCCCGCCCCGGCGCCCGCGGCGTCGACCACCCAGCCGGCGGCCGACGACCCGAGCGCCACCCCGACCGCGAGCCCGGTGCTCGTCCAGGTCATGCCCTCGGTCAGCTTCGCGCGCGGTACATGCTGTTCGACGAGGGCCATCGTGGTGACCATCGTCGGCGCGATGGACAGGCCCGCGACAAAGAGCGCCACGGCCAAGAACGGCAGGTTCCCGACCAGTTGGAGGGGGATCATACTCACGGCCATCGCACACACGCCCAGCAGCCAGCGACGGGCCGGGTCGCCCTTCAGGTGCAGCAGGCCGAAGACCGCGCCCGCCAGGCAGGAGCCCAGCGCGTACACCGCGAGCACCATGCTCGCCGCGGCCTTGTGGCCCTCCTCCTCGGCGAACGCCACTGTCACCACGTCCACCGCGCCGAAGATGGCGCCCGTGGCGACGAAGGTGGCCACCAGCACCTGCAGTCCCCGCGAGCGCAGCGCGGAGCCGTCGCCATGGTGGTCGCGGGGGTGCGGCTCGGGCTCGGTGGCTCGCAGCGAGGTCAGCCAGAAGACCCCGACGGCCAGGAAGCAGCCGGCCAGCAGCGGGCCCGCCTCCGGGAACCACGCCGTGGACAGGCCGATCGAGAGGATCGGCCCGAAGACGAAGCACGCCTCGTCGACGACGGACTCGAAGGAGTAGGCGGTGTGCAGTTCCCGCGGCGAGCCCCGGTATATCGCCGCCCACCGGGCCCGCACCATCGAGCCCACGCTCGGCACGCAGCCACCACACGCCGAGAAGAGGAACAGCGTCCAGTCCGGCCACCCCTGCTGCGCGCTGATCAGCAGCCCCGCGACCGCGGCGAGCGACACCAGCGTCGCCGGGCGCAGCACCCGGCGCTGTCCGTGCCGGTCGACGAGCCGGGATATCTGCGGGCCGAGCACAGCGGCCGACAGCGCGAGGGTCGCCGAGAGTGCGCCCGCCAGCCCGTAACGGCCGGTGAGCTGGGAAACCATCGTGACGATGCCGATGCCCATCATCGACAGCGGCATGCGGCCGAAGAAGCCGGCGGTGGAGAAGCCCTTGGCGCCGGGGGCGGCGAATATCGCGCGGTAGGGACTGGGCAAGGGTGACTCCGCGAGAGATGACGGCCAGGGGGCGACGGGGGGAGGGGCGCGCTGGGCGTAAGGGATGTAAGTGGCCGATACAGCTTACGATGTACAACAGTGCGACGCACGGCCATTTCCTGCCTGTCAGTGCCGGGTGGCAGGATCGGACGCATGTCGGATCAGAGCGCTGCCGCCCCGTGTTCCCCGTACGACGCCCTGTTGCTGCTGTCCTTCGGCGGACCCGAGGGCCCGGACGATGTCGTGCCGTTCCTGGAGAACGTGACCCGCGGCCGGGGCATCCCCCGCGAGCGGCTCAAGGAGGTCGGGCAGCACTACTTCCTCTTCGACGGCGTCAGCCCGATCAACGCCCAGAACCGTGAGCTGCTCGACGCGCTGCGCAAGGACTTCGCCGACCACGGCCTGGACCTGCCGGTCTACTGGGGCAACCGCAACTGGGCGCCGTATCTGACCGACACCCTGCGCCGCCTGACCGAGGACGGCCACCGCCGCGTCCTGACGCTGGCCACCAGCGCGTACGCCTCCTACTCCGGCTGCCGGCAGTACCGCGAGAACCTCGCGGACGCCCTCGCCGCCCTGGAGGCGGAGGGCCTGACGCCGCCGCGTGTCGACAAGCTGCGCCACTACTTCAACCACCCCGGCTTCGTCCGCCCCATGGTCGACGCGACGCTGGCGGCGCTCGCCGAGCTGCCCGAGGGCGTACGGGAGCGGGCGCACCTCGCCTTCACCACGCATTCCATCCCGACCGCCGCCGCCGACACCTCCGGCCCGGTGGCCGGGCACGGCGACGGCGGCGCGTACGTCGCCCAGCACCTCGACGTGGCCCGGCTGATCGCCGAGGCGGTCACCGAGGAGACCGGCGTCCGTCACCCCTGGCAGCTCGTCTACCAGTCCCGCAGCGGCGCCCCGCACATCCCCTGGCTCGAGCCCGACATCTGCGACCACCTGGAGAGCGCCCACGGCGCCGGCGCCCCCGGCGTCGTCATGATCCCGATCGGCTTCGTGTCGGACCACATGGAGGTCAAGTACGACCTCGACACCGAGGCCACCGCCAAGGCCGCCGACCTCGGGCTGCCGGTCGCGCGTGCCGCCACCGTGGGAGCCGACCCGCGCTTCGCGGCCGCCGTCCGTGACCTGGTGCTGGAGCGCGCGGCCACCGAGCGCGGCCGCTCTCCCGAGCGCTGCGCGCTGGGCGCCCTCGGCCCGAGCCACGACCTGTGCCCCGTCGGCTGCTGCCCGGCCCGCGCCCCGCGCCCCGCCGCCGCGGGCGCCGACAGCCCCCATGCCTAGGGTGTGTCCGCAAATTCGCGCCTGGCCCGCGACGCTCCCCCAGCTACCGCTGGGGTGTGCCCCCAATGCCGCGGGCCACGCCCTTCGGGCGTACGCCGCGACTTCGCGGACACACCCCAGGGCCTGGCCGGTGGACCTTCGTGGGCGCCCGACGCCCGGCACGCGCGCTCGCTGCGTCGTCGAAAGTCGCCCCGAGCGCGACCGGTACGAGGGCTGGGAGGTGTCCCCAGCGCCGCTCGCTGATCCACGAAGATCCGCCGGACAGGCCCTGGCCGCAATCAGCAGTCCCGTCCGCGTAGGTCCCGCACACAGCGGAAAGACGCACCGAGGAGCACCGTGAACGACGTGTCCCACGCCCCCCTGAAAGCCGAACTCCTGGCCGTGGCCCTGGAGGCCGCGGAGCGCGCCGCCGCGCTGCTGCGCGACGGCCGCCCGGCCGATCTCGGGGTGGCCGCGACCAAGACCAGCTCCATCGACGTCGTCACCGAGATGGACATCGCCTCCGAGAAGCTGATCACCGGCTTCCTCGCGGACCGGCGCCCGCACGACGGGGTGCTGGGCGAGGAGGGAGCCAGCAGCGAGGGCACCAGCGGGGTGCGCTGGGTCATCGACCCGCTCGACGGCACGGTCAACTATCTGTACGGCCTGCCGTCGTGGGCCGTGTCCATCGCCGCCGAGATCGACGGTGAGGCGGCGGTGGGCGTCGTCGCCGCCCCGATGCGTGGCGAGACGTACCGGGCGGTGCTCGGCGAGGGGGCTTTCGCCGGTGACCGCCGTCTGCGGGTGCGCCCCGCGCCGGCGTCCGATCAGGCACTGATCGGCACCGGCTTCGGCTACCTCACGGCCCGCCGGGCCGCCCAGGCGGAGGTGCTGCGGTCCCTCCTGCCGGAGGTCCGGGACATCCGGCGCGGGGGCTCGGCGGCGATCGACCTGTGCGACGTGGCCTGCGGCCGGCTGGACGGGTACTACGAGCGCGGGCTCAACCCCTGGGACTACGCGGCGGGAGCGCTCATAGCCCGCGAGGCGGGCGCGCTGACGGGCGGCCGCCCCGGCGACCCGGTCTCCACGGAACTGGCCGTGGCGGCCCCCCAGGGCCTCTTCGAGCCCCTCCAGGCCCGCCTGGAAGAGCTGGGCGCCTGGCACGATTAGCCCTCCGGGCGGGTCCATGGGGCGCACCACCGCTGCGCGGCGGTGTCCTCAAGCGCCGGACGGGCTGGCTGCGCTGTGTCCGCAGGGCGCTCGCCGCCGCAGGCGGTTGCAAGGGCGGCTGCGAGGCAAAGATCCGCTGGATACGACGAGCGCCCCGCCGCCGGACCTGGCAGCGGGGCGCTCGGCCGTGGGGATCAGCCCGAAGGGCTCACGCGGCGGTGACCTCGACGCCGTGCTCGGCGGCCAGGCGGTGCAGGTCGTCCAGCTCGGCCTGCTCGACCTCGGCGAGGAACTCGTCGCCGGTCCGGCGGGCCTGGTCGAGGTCGGTCCGGGTGTTCTCTATGCGCTGCAGGATGCCAGCGGTGAACGCGTCCATGGTGCGGCGCCCTCTCGTCGTGGGTCGATGGCACGGGGGTGTGCCGACGGCGAAACGATCACGTGCGGTGTCCCTGCGGGTGGCGGCCGGTCGTGACGTGGCGCCACAAAGCGTGATCGCGGGTGTGCAGACGTCTTCCCCACCGCAATCCGAGCGGAAACCTGTGAACTTCAAGGAATCCGGAATCCCCGGCGTTCCGGCCGTCCGGGCCCCCCTTACGGCCGGTTTATCGACGTTCGAGGCAGGATGGACGCACCCGTCAGGGGACTCACACCTGCCCACAGGGCCCAAGGAAAGGACCAGCGCCGTGCGCGTACTCGTCGTCGAGGACGAGCAGCTGCTCGCAGATGCCGTCGCCACCGGACTGCGCCGGGAGGCCATGGCCGTCGACGTCGTGTACGACGGAGCCGCCGCTCTGGAGCGCATCGCCGTCAACGACTACGACGTCATCGTGCTCGACCGGGACCTCCCGCTCGTCCACGGCGACGACGTCTGTCGCAAGGTCGTCGAGCTCGGCATGCCCACCCGCGTCCTGATGCTCACCGCCTCCGGCGACGTCAGCGACCGCGTGGAGGGCCTGGAGATCGGCGCGGACGACTATCTGCCCAAGCCCTTCGCCTTCAGCGAGCTGACCGCCCGCGTCCGGGCGCTGGGCCGCCGCACCACCGTGGCCCTGCCGCCCGTCCTGGAGCGCGCCGGCATCAAGCTGGACCCCAACCGCCGCGAGGTCTTCCGCGAGGGCCGGGAGGTGCAGCTGGCGCCGAAGGAGTTCGCGGTGCTGGAGGTGCTCATGCGCAGCGAGGGCGCGGTGGTCTCGGCCGAGCAGCTCCTCGAGAAGGCCTGGGACGAGAACACCGACCCGTTCACCAATGTTGTCCGCGTCACGGTCATGACGCTCCGCCGCAAGCTCGGCGAGCCCGCCGTCATCGTCACCGTACCCGGCTCCGGATACCGGATCTGACGCCGTATGCCCACTCCTGCCACCCCCGCACGACCGGCGGCGCCTCCCACGCCGCCGAAGCCCACCTGGGACCCCCGCCAGCCGGTCGTCCGGCCGTTCCCCTGGCTGCGCCCGACCATCCGGATAAGGCTCACCCTGCTCTACGGCGGGATGTTCCTGATGGCCGGCGTCCTGCTGCTGACGATCATCTATTTGCTGGCCGCCAACGCGCTGAGCACCGGCAGTGAGCCGCTGATCGAGCTGGTCAACGGCAGCCAGGTGAAGGTCACAGGCGACGCCTGCCCCGCTCTCAAGGCCCCCGGCCTCACCCCCGGCCAGGCCAACGACATCCTCAGCACCTGCATGAGCCACCAGCGCCAGGGGGCCCTGGAAGGCCTCCTGCGCCGCTCCCTGCTCGCCCTCCTCGGCCTTGCCGTCATCGCCTTCGCCTTCGGCTACGCCATGGCCGGCCGGGTTCTCTCGCCGCTCGGCAAGATGACCCGCACCGCCCGCCGCGTCGCGGGGACGGACCTGTCCCGGCGCATCGAACTGGGTGGGCCGGACGACGAGTTGAAGGAGCTCTCGGACACCTTCGACGAGATGCTGGACCGGCTGGAGCGGGCCTTCACCGCGCAGCAGCGGTTCGTGGCCAACGCCTCGCACGAGCTGCGCACCCCGCTGGCGATCAACCGGACGCTGCTGGAGGTCCATCTCTCCGACCCCGGCGCCTCGCCCGAGCTGCAGCAGCTCGGCAAGACCCTGCTCGCCACCAACGAGCGCAGCGAGCAGCTCGTGGAGGGCCTCCTGCTGCTCGCCCGCAGTGACAACGAGATCGTGGACCGCAAGCCCGTGGATCTCGCCGAGGTGGCCTCCCAGGCCCTCGACCAGGCCCGTGCCGAGGCACAGGCCAAGGGCGTGGAAGTGCGGGGGACCCGGGAGCCGGCGGTCGTGCAGGGCAACGGCGTGCTCCTGGAGCGGATCGCGCTGAACCTCGTCCAGAACGCCGTGCGCTACAACACTCCCGACGGCTGGGTCGAGGTCACCACGCGGTCCCTGCCGGGCCAGGCGCTGCTGGTCGTGGAGAACACCGGGCCGGTCGTGCCGGCGTACGAGCTGGACAACATCTTCGAGCCGTTCCGACGGCTCCGCACCGAGCGCACGGGCAGCGACAAGGGTGTGGGGCTCGGTCTGTCGATCGTGCGCTCGGTGGCCCGGGCGCACGGCGGGCGGATCACGGCCGAACCCAGAGAGGGAGGCGGGTTGATCATGAGAGTTGTCCTGCCGACCTGAGAACTCTGCGAGAATAGGGCGGCCGAAGGTTCGCTTTGGGCGGAATTTTCACGTTCCGGCCATCGCTGTGGGTATGTGTGATCGATCACATGCGCAAACTTCCGGCCATCTACTCTCCGTGATCGATCAGGCTGCCGGAACGCCGGAAAAATGGGGGTTTCCGGGGGTCCTGATCACGGGAAGTACAGGTGATGGCGCATCCGCATGCGTCGTCCGGACCGTGTACGGTCCCGTTCGCCATCCATCCCCATCACCTCTTCAGGTGTGCGGTTGGGTGTCGATTGAGTAACAGACCTTGATGTGAGGCAAAATCTCCGCCTCAGGTCGGGCACAAGTCCGGCCTCTCACGCGTTACGTGCGCTGGAGACACCGCAGACACCCAGAGGGGGAGAGCGACATGGCAACGGACTACGACACCCCACGCAAGACCGACGATGACGTCAACGAGGACAGCATCGAGGAACTCAAGTCCCGGCGGAACGACAAGTCCGCGTCGACGGTCGACGTCGACGAGTTCGAGTCCGCCGAGGGCATGGAACTGCCCGGCGCGGACCTTTCCAATGAGGAACTGTCCGTCCGGGTCCTGCCCCGGCAGGCCGACGAGTTCACGTGCATGAGCTGCTTCCTCGTGCACCACCGCAGTCAGCTGGCCCGCGAGAAGGACGGCCAGCCGATCTGCCGCGACTGCGACTGAGGACCGGGTCTGCCATGGCAGGCTCGACCCCGTTCCGGAGGCGACGCTCCCGGCAGCCCGAATTGACCAACGGGCCGGCCGAGGGCGTCGCGCGGCAGGATGCGGCCGCATCGGGCGAATCCGGTGCGGCCGGTGAAGCGGTCGACGCGAGCGTGGAGCGGGGCCGCACGGCCTCGCTCGCGGCCGCGGTCGGCCGTGGGGCCAAAAAGGGCGGCCGGGGGGCGAGGGCGGGTCTGACCGCCGTCGCCGAACGGATCATCGCGAACGCCCCGCGCATCCCGGTGCGCGACCTCGCGACCCTGCGCGAGCAGTTCCCGGGCCTCGGCCCGGAGCAGCTCGCCGACAAGCTGGTGGCCGGTGCCGCGAACGGCACCTCCACCGTGGGCGCCGGCGTCGGCGCGGCGGCGATGCTGCCGGTGCCGCCCGCCATGCCCGCCGAGCTGGCGACCGAGATCGTCGGCGTCGCCGCCGTGGAGTTCAAGCTCATCGCCGAGCTCCACGAGGTCTACGGGCTCCGGGCACCGGGGACCGCGCGGCAGCGGGCGACGGCCTATCTGGCCGCCTGGGCCGAGGAGCGCGGCATCGACGTGACCTCCCCCATGACCCTCAATGCCGCCCTCGGCGGCCAGCTGAGGCGCGAGCTGCGCCAGCAGGTCCTCAAGCGCTCGTTCCGCAATCTGCCGAACCTCACGCCTTTCATGATCGGTGCGGCCGTCGGCGCGGCGATGAACCGCCGCGACACCAAGAGGCTCGCCGAAAAGGTGCGCAAGGACCTGCGGACCAAGCAGGTGCCCTGGGGCGCGCTGCCCGACGCCGGCCGAACCGGCCTGCCGCCCGCCCAGGAGCAGTCGGGGGCGGAGTGACCCTTCTCGGGCCGTCGAGCCGTCCTTCGCCCGCCAGCCGGGCCCCTGGGGCCCTTGCTGGGCGGTCGTGGGACCGTCCCGCCGGCCCGGCGGGGCCCTCATGCCCGTACGGCGGTGAGGGCGGCGGCCAGGCGCTCGGGGGAGCGGGTGGAGAGATAGACGTACGGGGTGGGGTCGGCCGGGTCGACGACCTCGATCCGCACCGCGGTGCGGACGTATCCCCGCAGCAGCATGAAGGCGCGGGTGTCGGCCTTGTGCGTCCGCCAGGCGCGGGCCTCCTCCGCGTCCAGCACCTGAGGCACCCCCAGTGCCTCGACGGGGATCCGCGCGTCGCCCGCGATCAGGGCGCCGCCGACCACCCGGATCCGCGCGGACCCGTAGGAGCTGACCGCGACGGCGGCCAGCGCGCCGCCGCCCACCAGGCCGCACAGCAGCGGCAGCTTGCCCAGCGGCAGCAGGATCAGCGCCATGGCGACCCCGACGAGAACCGCGATGAACCACCAGGAACGGGGCGCGGTCAGGCGTTCTTCGTAAGGCTGCATAAGCCCAAGCTTGGCACGGCCGGGACCGGGTGCCCCCTGCGCGGGTAAGGTCAGCCCCTGTGAGTGGAAGAACGACAGCGCTGACGCCCCCGGACGACGCCGGGCCGCCGGTGCGGCACCCCGATGCCCCCGCGCCCGGAGAGACCATCGGGTCGCACTACGAGTACTGCTTCGGCTGCGGCCCCTCGGTGCCGCACGGCCTGCACCTCGAGACGCGGGCCGGCGAGGGCGTGCGGGTCACGGCCGAGTTCCGGGTCAAGGAGGCCCACCAGGGCGCGCCCGGTCTCGCGCACGGCGGGGTGCTGGCCACGGCGCTGGACGAGACGCTGGGCGGGCTGGGCTGGCTGCTGCGGGTGATCGCGGTGACCGGCCGCCTGGAGACGGACTTCGTCCGTCCCGTCCCCGTGGGCACGGTGCTGTATCTGGACGCCGAGGTGCTCGCGGTGCACGGTCGCAAGATCTACTGCACGGCCACCGGCCGGATCGGGGGCCCCGAGGGGCCCGTCGCGGTCCGCGCGGACGCGATGTTCGTCGAGGTCAAGATCGACCACTTCATCGAGAACGGCCGCCCGGCCGAGATCAAGGCCGCTCTGGCCGACCCCGACCAGGTGAAGGTCGCGCGAGCTTTCGAGGTGAACCCGTGATGCGCAGTCCCCTTGACGTGCTGATCCGCCGAGTGGATCCGGAGGTGCCGATTCCCGCGTACGGCCACCCCGGCGACGCCGGCTGTGATCTCGTCACCACCGAGGCCGCGGTGCTGGCCCCCGGCGAGCGGATGGTGCTCCCCACCGGGGTTTCCATCGCGCTGCCGGACGGGTACGCCGCCTTCGTGCACCCGCGTTCGGGACTCGCTGCCCGGTGCGGGGTCTCCATGGTCAATGCCCCGGGGACCATCGATGCCGGGTACCGTGGAGAGATCAAGGTGATTGTGGTCAATCTGGACCCGCGCGAGAGCGTGCGGTTCGAGCGGTTCGACCGCATCGCCCAATTGGTTGTCCAGCAGGTCGAGAAGGTCCGCTTCCACGAGGTGGCGGAGCTTCCCGGCTCGGCGCGGGCCGAAGGGGGCTTCGGGTCCACCGGTGGCCACGCTGCCGTGGGGAATGGATTCGCTTCGGTCGCCCGCGACCGGGAAGGACAGTGACGTGTTCGGTCGTCGCCGCAAGCAGAGCGAGGACGCCGTCGATCAGGTCGACGGTGTGACCTCCGAGGAGTCGGCTGAGGACTCCCTCGCCGACGAGTCCGCACAGGACACCGCGGCCGAGACCCGGGTCCGGCTGGAGCCGGAGCCGCGCCCCGACGGGCCGTGGGACATCGCGGAGGTCCGGGAGCCCGGCGAGGGCCGGGTGGACCTGGGCGGACTGTTCGTGCCCGGGGTCGAGGGCATGGAGCTGCGGGTCGAGGTCGCCGGTGACGCGATCGTCGCCGCGACCGTGGTGCTGCGCGACAGCGCCGTGCAGTTGCAGGCCTTCGCCGCCCCCAAGCGCGAGGGCATCTGGCACGAGGTACGGGACGAGATCGCGAGCGGCATCACCCAGCAGGGCGGTGTCGTGGACGAGGTCCAGGGGCCGCTCGGCTGGGAGCTGCGGGCCCAGGTGCCGGTGACGCTGCCGGACGGGACCAACGGCGTGCAGCTGGTGCGCTTCGTCGGCTGTGACGGACCGCGCTGGTTCCTGCGCGGTGTGATCTCCGGCCAGGGTGCCGTGCAGCCGCAGACCGCCGGACTGCTGGAGCAGATCTTCCTGGACACCGTCGTCGTCCGCGGCGACTCCCCGATGGCGCCCCGCGACCCCATCGTGCTGAATCTGCCGGACGACGCGCAGATGGTGGCCGAGGGCCTGCAGCAGGAGGAGCCGGAGGGCTCGCGGTTCGCGGGCGGCGTGGACCGCCTCCAGCGGGGCCCGGAAATCTCCGAGATCCGCTGAGAAAACGCGCGTCAAGCGGCTGGATCGAGTCGTTCCGCTGGGCCGCAACCCCTTTTGGGGGTTGCGGCCCAGCGTCGTTTTCGCAGGTCCACGCGGTGGGCGTATGAATCTCGTCAAGGGCGCGCTAATGGCCGTAAGGGAGGCGTCAACGGACCGCTTACGGGTCGATCGGAGAGGTTTCCTCTAGAGGTCCGTTCATATCCGAACCCTCTAGGAGCACACGATGGCCGACGTGGCCTTCGTCGTCACCACGATCGCGGTCTTCGCGCTGGTGGCTCTCGTCGCCAAGGGGGTGACGAAGCTGTGACCATCGAGAACGTCGTCGGTCTGGTCGTGGCCGTCGCCCTGCTGGGCTACCTGATCCTCGCCCTCGTTTTCCCGGAGAGGTTCTGACCGTGCCTATTGCTGCTACCGCAGCGGGAGATATGAGCCCTGTTCTCTCCGGAGTCCTCCAGCTCACCGCCCTCGTCGCGGCGCTGGCACTGGTCTATCGCCCGCTGGGCGATTACATGGCCCGTGTCTACAGCTCCGAGAAGCATCTGCGCGTCGAGAAGTGGATCTACCGCTCGATCGGCGCCGACCCGCACGCCGAAATGCGCTGGCCCGCCTATCTCCGCGGCGTTCTGGCCTTCTCCTTCGTCGGTGTGCTCTTCCTTTATCTGCTCCAGCGGATTCAGGGCGTCCTGCCGGACCCGGTCTCGCTCGGCTTCACCGCGATCAGCCCGGACCAGGCGTTCAACACCGCCGCCTCGTTCGTCGCCAACACCAACTGGCAGTCGTACTCCGGCGAGCAGGCCATGGGCCACGCCGTGCAGACGCTCGGCCTGGCCGTGCAGAACTTCGTCTCCGCCGCCGTCGGCATCGCCGTCGCCATCGCGCTCGTCCGGGGCTTCGCCAGGTCCCGCACCGGCGAGCTGGGCAACTTCTGGGCCGACCTGGTGCGCGGCACCGTCCGCATCCTGATACCGATCTCCGTGGTCGGCGCGCTGGTGCTCGTCGCGTGCGGCGCGATCCAGAACTTCGCGGGCATCCACGAGGTCGGTCAGCTCACCGGCGGCACCCAGCAGGTCAACGGCGGAGCCGTGGCCTCGCAGGAGGTCATCAAGGAGCTGGGCACCAACGGCGGCGGTTACTTCAACGCCAACTCCTCCCACCCGTTCGAGAACCCGAACGCCTTCACCAACCTCTTCGAGATCTTCCTGATCCTGGTCATCCCGTTCGCCCTGACCCGGACCTTCGGCAGGCTCGTCGGCAATGTGAAGCAGGGCTATGCGATCCTCGCCACGATGGGGGTCATCTGGCTCGGCTTCACCGCCCTGATGATGTGGACCGAGTTCGCGGGCCACGGTGCCGCGCTCGAAGCGGCCGGCGGTGCGATGGAGGGCAAGGAGCAGCGCTTCGGCGTCGGCGCCTCCGCGATCTTCGGAGTCGCCACCACCCTGACCTCGACCGGCGCGGTGGACTCCTTCCACTCCTCGTTCACCGGCTTCGGCGGCGGCCTCACGCTGCTCGGCATGATGCTCGGCGAGATCGCGCCCGGCGGCGTCGGCTCCGGCCTCTACGGCATGCTCGTCATGGCGATCATCGCGGTGTTCATCGCCGGCCTGATGGTCGGCCGTACGCCGGAGTACCTCGGCAAGAAGATCGGCACCCGTGAGATCAAGCTCGCCGCGTGCTACATCCTCATCACCCCGACGCTCGTGCTCGGCTTCACCGCCCTGTCCATGGCGCTGTCCGAGCCGCCCGCGTCCATGCTGAACACCGCGGCCAACTCGGTGGACGGCAGCGGGGCGCACGGCTTCTCCGAGGTCCTCTACGCCTTCACCTCCGGCGCCAACAACAACGGCTCCGCGTTCGGCGGCCTCAACGCCAACACCCCCTGGTACAACACCACGATCGGCCTCGCCATGCTGCTCGGCCGCTTCCTGCCGATGGTGTTCGTCCTGGCGCTCGCGGGCTCGCTCGCCGAGCAGAAGCCGGTGCCCGAGACCGCGGGCACCCTGCGCACCGAGAAGCCGCTCTTCGCCGGGCTGCTCGTCGGCGCGATCCTCATCATCACCGGCTTGACCTACTTCCCGGCACTGGCCCTTGGCCCGATGGCGGAGGGACTCTCATGAGCACGACCACCCCTGTACGTACCGCCCCCGAGGAGACCGAGGCGAGCACATCGGGTTCCGAGGAGCACGGACGCGTCTCCGGTGGCCTCTTCGACCCGGCGCAGCTGGTCAAGTCGCTGCCCGACGCGTTCCGCAAGCTCGACCCGCGGGTGATGGTCAAGTCGCCCGTCATGTTCGTGGTCCTCATCGGCTCGGTGGTCACCACCGTGCTGGCGATCAAGGACCCCGGTGACTGGTTCGGCTGGGCGATCACCGTCTGGCTGTGGCTGACCGTCCTGTTCGCCAACCTCGCCGAGGCCGTCGCCGAGGGCCGTGGCAAGGCCCAGGCCGACACCCTGCGCAAGGCCAAGACCGACACGGTCGCCCGCCGCCTCAGCGGCGGCGTCGAGGAGTCGGTGCCCGGCACCGAGCTGCGCGTGGGCGACCTCGTCGTCTGCGAGGCCGGCGACATCATCCCCGGCGACGGTGACGTCGTCGAGGGCGTCGCGAGCGTCGACGAGTCCGCCATCACGGGCGAGTCGGCCCCGGTCATCCGCGAGTCCGGCGGCGACCGGTCCGCGGTCACCGGCGGTACGAAGGTGCTGTCCGACCGCATCGTCGTCAAGATCATGACGAAGCCGGGCGAGACCTTCATCGACCGGATGATCAATCTGGTCGAGGGCGCCGCCCGGCAGAAGACGCCGAACGAGATCGCGCTCAACATCCTGCTCGCCTCGCTCACCATCGTCTTCCTGCTCGCCGTCGTCACCCTCCAGCCCTTCGCGATCTACGCGGGCGCCGAGCAGTCGATGATCGTGCTCGCCGCCCTGGTGGTCTGCCTGATCCCCACCACCATCGGCGCGCTGCTCTCCGCGATCGGCATCGCGGGCATGGACCGGCTCGTCCAGCGCAATGTGCTGGCGATGTCCGGGCGCGCGGTCGAGGCGGCCGGTGACATCTCCACGCTGCTGCTCGACAAGACCGGCACCATCACCTACGGCAACCGCCAGGCCGCCGAGTTCGTCCCGGTCAAGGGCACCACGGCCGCCGAGGTGGCCGATTCCGCCCAGCTCTCGTCGCTCGCCGACGAGACACCGGAAGGCCGCTCGATCGTCGTCCTCGCCAAGGAGAAGTACGGCCTGCGCGAGCGGCACGAGGGCGAGCTCGTCGGCGCCGAGTGGGTGCCGTTCACGGCCCAGACCCGGATGTCGGGCGTGGACGTCGTCCAGGACGGGGTGGCCAGGAAGGTCCGCAAGGGCGCGACCGGTTCGGTCGTCGCCTGGGTCGAGGAGCGCGGCGGCCGGGTCGCCGAGGACACCCGGAAGCTCACCGAGGAGATCTCCCAGGCGGGCGGCACGCCGCTGCTGGTCGCGATCGAGGACGACAGGAGCGCCCGCGTCCTCGGTGTCATCCACCTCAAGGACGTCGTCAAGGAGGGCATGCGGGAGCGGTTCGACGAGCTGCGCCGCATGGGCATCAAGACCGTCATGATCACGGGTGACAACCCGCTGACGGCCAAGGCCATCGCCGAGGAGGCGGGCGTGGACGACTTCCTCGCCGAGGCCACCCCCGAGGACAAGATGGCCCTCATCAAGCGCGAGCAGGCCGGCGGCAAGCTCGTCGCGATGACGGGCGACGGCACCAACGACGCCCCGGCGCTGGCCCAGGCGGACGTGGGCGTGGCCATGAACACCGGCACCTCGGCCGCCAAGGAGGCCGGGAACATGGTGGACCTGGACTCCAACCCGACCAAGCTCATCGAGATCGTCGAGATCGGCAAGCAGCTCCTGATCACCCGCGGGGCGCTCACCACCTTCTCGATCGCCAACGACGTCGCGAAGTACTTCGCGATCATCCCGGCGATGTTCGCGGTGGTCTACCCGGGTCTGGACAAGCTCAACATCATGGGCCTGGCCTCGCCCGAGTCCGCGATCCTCTCGGCGGTCGTCTTCAACGCGCTGGTCATCGTGGCGCTGGTGCCGCTCGCCCTCAAGGGCGTGCGCTACCGGCCGATGAGCGCGGACAGCATGCTCCGGCGCAACCTCACCGTCTACGGGCTGGGCGGGCTGATCGCGCCCTTCATCGGCATCAAGATCATCGACCTGCTCATCTCCCTCATCCCTGGCATCGGGTGACGTCATGAACAACTCCGTAAGCAGTACGTTCCGCGTGGTGGGGGCGGGGCTGCGGGCCCTGCTCGTCCTCACGCTGGTCTGCGGCGTGATCTACCCGCTGGTCGTCACCGGTGTCGCCCAGGCCGTCTTCCACGACAAGGCCAACGGTTCCGAGGTGACGGCCGACGGCAGGTCCGTCGGCTCCGAACGGCTCGGCCAGCGCTACGACCTCGACAAGAAGGACAAGGACGGAAACCCGCTGCCCGATCCCAAGTTCTTCCAGCCGCGCGCCTCCGCGGCCGGCGCCAACACCGAGAACACCCAGTACAAGATCCTGGTGTCCGGCGCCTCCAACCTCGCCGCCGACAGCAAGGTCCTGCTGACCGGCGTCGAGCAGCGCCGCGCGGACGTCGCGGCTTTCAACGGCGTCTCCCCGTCCTCGGTCCCCGTGGACGCCCTCACCGCCTCCGCCTCCGGTCTCGACCCGGACATCTCCCCGGAGTACGCCCGCCTCCAGGCCGAGCGCGTCGCCAAGGCCAACGGCCTGTCGGCGGCCGCGGTCCGCAAGCTCGTGGAGGACCACACGGACGGCCGCGTCCTGGGGTTCATGGGCAACGAGCGCGTCAACGTGCTCAAGCTCAATATCGCGCTGCGGAAGCTCGCCACAGCGTAGGACGGCGGGGAAACGTCGTGAGGGGCCGGCAGCTTTCGCTGTCGGCCCCTCACGCGTCGGCGCGGCCTCGGTCAGGGCGCGGTCCGCCGGTCCGGGCGGGGGGCCTGGAAGACGCAGCCGGCGTAGGCCTTGTTGTCGTAGGAGATCACGTCGGCCCGGTCGGTGGGCAGACCCCGCAGGAAGGCGCCCGCGTACTGCCGGCCGATGAGGAAGGCACCCCAGTTGAGGGCCCAGGGGGAGTGGCCGGCCGCGCTCCGGTCGGGGAACTCCTCGGGGCTCGGGGTGACCAGTTCCTGTACGACGTATTGGCCTTCCGCCGCCCGGGACAGGGCCGTCGCCCACTCCTGGTCGCCGACGCTCCGGCCGAGCACGGTGCCGACACCGCCGAGACCGTGCGAGGGCTTCAGCACGAGGTCCTCGCGGCGTCGCGCGCAGTACGCGAGCAGGTCCACCTCCTCGCCGCGGACCGAGGCGGGGCCCTGCCGCAGTTCCTGCGTCCAGGGCAGGAACCGCTCGACCAGGGCCCGTTCGGACCGGTCGTAGGTGTCCCGGCAGCGCTCCTCCCACAGCATGGCCAGCGCCCGCTTGTTGCCGTGCATGGAGGTGCGCAGCGGGGACACCACCGGGGTACCGCACCGCGCGAAGGCGTCGAGGAGTTCCTCGGCCCGGGCGAGGGAGGCGGCGTCGGCGGTCAGCTCGCCGAGCGTGAAATAGCGGTGGACGACGTCGACGGGGCGACCGTCGGCCGTGATCCGGCCGCCGGTCTCCCGTACTTGGCCCGTGTGACAGGGGACGGCCTCGATGCCGTACCGCTCCAGCAGCGCGGCCAGGGCGCGGATCTTGGGTTCCGTCTTGCGGTACCCGGGCCACCAGTCCATGAGTGCGACCGTGGGGGTCCCCGCACCGGATCCGGCGTCCTTCGCCGTCGCGTGCAGGAGATCGGCGAGCGCGCCGACGGCGTCGGGGAAGGTCAGGTCCTCCGTCGCCGCGAAGTCGGCCAGCCTCTCGTCCCCCAGCAGCAGCCGGTTGAGTTCGGGGGTGTCGAAACCGCCGAGCGCGCTGCTGATGTTGAACTCCAGCAGCCGGAAGCCCGTGGTGTCGTGGTAGAGGTCCGCGCGGCCGATCCTGGCGGGCTCCGGGACGGGGGGCCGCAGGGCGATCCGCGCCTGTTCGGGGCGCAGCCCCACCGCGGCGGCGAAGGCGTGCGCGTCGCCGTCGAAGAGCCGGTCCGGCAAGGAGAACAGCAGGTCCAGCACGCCGTTCAGGTCGCTCTCCAGGAGATCCGCCTCCGCGGCCTCCAGAAAGGCCGGGCGGGTCAGGAAGCGGTCCTCCAGCGCTCCGTGCACGGCCTTGAGCCGGGCCTGGTCCGGCGACTTCGGCCACACCGCGCCCGCACCGGCGGGCGAGGCGAGATACCGCTCGGTCAGGGAGTTGCGGACGGCGGGGGCGGGGAGGGCGGCAGGGGTCATCGGCCTTCTCGGCTCTCGGTGCTGGGCTGGGCGGAGGGGGTGGTGCGCAGGGTGACGAGCGCGAGCGCGTCGCGGGCCCGCTTCAGGGCCTCGTCGGGCGTCGCGGCCACCGCGGTCACCGAGCCGCACCGATCACCGGATCCGCGCAAGGGGGACACGGTGTCCCCGGCCCGGGTGCCGGGGGACACGGACACGACTCCCGGCCGGGCCGCGGCCGCTTCCCAGCCGGAGACCTCGGTGGCGACTCCGGGGGTGGCCGTCAGGAACCAGGTCGCGGCGGCGCCCGCCGGGTCCGCCGCCGGGGCGGGAGGCTCGGCACCGGCGATCCGGGCCGCCAGGAGATCCCGGATGTCGACGCCGCGGACATGGCGGACGAGGTCCACGATGCCGTCGCCACCGGGCCGGTTGTGCGACTCCACGACGCGGGGTCCGTTCGCCGTGAGGATCAGCTCGGTGTGGGCGGGCCCTTCGACGAAACCCATCCCGTCGAGGAACCGGCGGGTCGCCTCCTCGAGCGCGGTGCGATCGTCCGCGCCGATCCGCGCGGGGATGACGTGGCCGATCTCGACAGCGCCCGCAGCGGTGAACTTCTCGGTGAGGGCGAGGACTTGGTGACGCCCCTCGTAGGTGAACGTCTCGACGCTGAACTCCGGGCCGTCCAGGAACTCCTCGGCGAGCAGGACCCCCGGCAGGGCGTGGACCCGCTGTCGCGCGGAGCGGACGGCGTCCTCATCGCGCACGATCGCGATGTCCTCGCTCCCGGAGCCGTCACGCGGTTTGAGGACGACGGGCAGGCCGACCCGGGCCACGAACGCGTCCACGTCGCCGGGCGTGTGCATCAACCGCGCCCGTACGGCGCCCTGCTCCATGAGGGACTCGGCGCGCAGCCGCATCAGCGACTTGTCCTTGAGGGCCCGTACGGTGTCCAGCGGATTCCCGCCGAGGCCGAGAGCGTCATTGATCCGGGCGGCGGCCGTCAGGAACCGCTCCCGCACGGTGACCACGCGGTGCAGCGGGACCACCTGGTGCAGAGCCACCGCCCTGCCGACCCAGTCGTCCTCCGGGCCGTCGAGGAGCCACGCCTCGTCGCAGGCGTCGCGGTGCGCGGGGGTGAACTCGTCGGGCGTACCGCCGTAGACGACGTGCATGCCGTGACCCCGTAGGGCCTTCGGCAGCCGGGTGCCACCACCGAGGACCAGGACCGACGGGCCCCGCTGGTGCGCTCCGGCCGGCACAGGTACCGCGGGTGCGGACGAGAAGGCGGTCATGCTGACTCCCGTACGGGTAGAGGTGTGGGGATGAGGCCCGGGGCGGCGGCGGCGCGTTCCGCCCGACGGGCGGCCGGGGGCACGGCGGCGGACGCCGCCGCGACGACGAGACCGAGCAGCAGCCATCCGGAGACGGGCCGCCAGTCGGGGCCGTCGGCCAGGCACACGGTGGTGACCACCATGGGGGCCAGCGCCGCGGTGGCTCCCCGGCCGAGCGAGAAGAAGCCCTGGTACTCACCGTGCGAGCCCGCCGGGGCGAGTTCGTAACTGAGCCCGTAACTGCCCGCCGACTGCCACAGCTCGCCGGCGGTGTGCAGCACCATGCCCGCGACGAGCAGCAGGACGGACACCGGTGCGGAGTCGGTGAAGGCGGTGCAGGCGATCACCGCCCAGCCGGCCCACAGCACCCAGCCGGAACGGCGCACCGCGGCGGCCGCGGTGGGCACCACCCCCGTGCCCCGCGAGAAGGGGACCTGGAGGAGGACGACCAGGACGGTGTTGGCCATGATGACGGCGGAGATGCTCCACTGCGGGGCGCTGCTGTGGCCGGCGATCCACAGCGGCAGAGCGAGGGACAGCACGTCGTAGTGAATGCTGGTGATCCCGCACAACACGGTGACCAGGGTGTACGGCCGGTCGCGCAGCACCGCGCGGCGCGGCGGGGCGGACGGTCCGCCACCGGCGCCCTCGTCCGAAGCCGCCGCGGCCGGTGGAACGCGCAGCAGGGGCAGCGCGGCGCAGACATAGCTCGCGGCGTTGACGAAGACCACCGTGAGGTAGGCCGCGCGTGAATCGGCGGCCAGGGCGAGGGCGGCGAGCGCGGTGCCGAGGCTCAGGCCGATGTTGGTCACCGACTTGAGCACGGCGCGCAGCCTGACCCGCTCCTCGCCCGCGCCCACGTTGCCGATGACGGCACCCCGGGCGGCGTTGCCTCCTCGCTGCGCGAGCGCAGCGACCGTACTGACCAGCACGAACGCCCACAGGGAGTGCACCAGGGCGAACGAGGCGGTGGCCGCCGCCTGGCCGAGCAGCGTGACGGCGTAGGTGCCCCTCGGCCCGAAGCGGTCCGCGATCCGCCCGATCGGTACGGCGGCGGCCAGCCCGATCAGACCGGCGACCGCGAGCCCCATCCCCACCTCGGTGGGGGCGAGCCCCACCGAGCGGGTGAAGAACAGCGCGCTGACCGGCAGGAAGAGGCCGCTGCCGGTCTGGCCGACCAGGGTGGAGAGGGCCAGTGCGCGGGGCGCCCCGGGGGCGGGCAGCAGCGCGCGGATCCGGCCGCCCCGTACCGTGTTCGCGTCAGGCACGGTCACTCTCGTCGGCTTCGAGCTCCGCGAGCTTCTCCAGGACGAGTTCCGCGTGGCGCCCGGGCTCGGGCACCGGGTGCAGCACGGCCCGTACGGTGCCCGCACGGTCGAGGATCACCGCGGCGCGGGCGAAGAGCGTGCGGTCGCCGGCCGTCACCTCGGGGACGCCGAGTGCCCGGCCGAGCGTCAGCTCGCCGTCGCCCACGAGCGGATACCCCAGTTCGCGCTCTTCCGCGAACGCGGCCAGGTGTCCCGGGGCGTGTGCGCTGACGCCCAGCACCCGGACATCGGCCCGCGCGAGGCGGGCGGCGTCGTCGCGTACCGAGCACAGGCCGGTCGTGCAACCGGCCAGCTCGGGAAGGACCTCACCGATTCCCGGCTCGGTGATGAAGAACAACGCGGTCCACCGGTGGCCGGGGGAGGGAACGGCCGTCGGGCCTTCGGTCGTCAGGGCGGTGATGTGCATGGAGGGTTCCTCGATGTCGGATGTGCGGGAGCGGGTCGCGGTCAGACGGTCTCGGCGTACCGCTCGATCTCCCAGGGGGTCACGAGACGGTGCCATGACGCCCAGTCGGCCGCGGAGTTGCGGACGAGGGCATCGGCGGCGAGCTCACCCAGGGCCCCGCGTATGGTGCCGTCCTCCTCCAGGGCCCGCAGCGCGGCCGGGAGGTCCGTGGGCAGCGGAAGGATGCCGCGCGTGGCGAGGGTGTCCGGCGTCAGCAGGTCGGCCGGCTCCTCGCACGCCTCGGGCAGCTTCAGAGCCCGGTCCTGGCCGTCGGCGAACGCGGCGAGTACGCCCGCGAAGAGCAGGTGGGGGTTGGCCGCCGGGTCGGGGCTGCGCATCTCCAGCCGGACGGAGCGGGGCACCGCGTTGTCCCCGACGACCTTGAAGGCCGTGGATCGGTTGTGCCGGGCCCAACTGCGGTGCACCGGAGTGCCGGAGGCGGGCACGAGCCGCTTGTAGGAGTTGACGGTCGGGTTGCCCAGCGCCGTCAGCGCGGGTGCGTGGTCCAGTACGCCGGCGAGCGAGTCGCGGAAGAGAGCGGACATGCCGTCCGCGTCCGTGCCGTCGTGGAACAGGGCCCCGGACGGGGCCTCGGTGCCCTCCAGGGAGACATGGACGTGCAGGGCATTGCCGTAGAGGTGGGCGAGCGGCTTGGGCATGAAGACGGCGGACATACCGCGTCGGCGGGCCATGACCCGCGCCGTGTGCTTGAGCAGCAGCAGCCGGTCCGCGGTGGTCAGCGCGTCACCGTGGCGGAAGACGAGCTCACGCTGGCCCGCGCACACCTCGTGATGGTGCCCGTCGACGGTGAAGTCCATCGCCGCCAGGGCCTCGGCGATGTCCCGGCAGACCTCGTCCGCCTCCTCGTCGACGCTCACGTCCCAGTAGCCGGCACCGTCGGCCGGCTCGCCCGCACTGCCGGGGGTGCCGGGCCGCAGCAGGTAGAACTCGGCCTCGACGCCGAAGACGGGACGCTGCCCGCGGGCCTCCGACGCCCGGACCGCCTGCCGCAGCACCGCGCGGGGGTCCGCGGCGAACGGCCGGCCGGCGGTGTCCAGGACATCGCAGAAGACCATGCCGACGGCGCGCCCGGACACCGTGGTCCACGGCCGCCGCACATACGTCGACGGGTCGGGAACCAGGCGCAGGTCGCTGTGTTCCGGGTCGCCGTAGCCCAGCAGCACGGACCCGTCGAGGGTCCAGCCGCCGTCGCGTACCTCGGCCCAGCGGGCGGCGGGGATCTCCAGGGTCTTGAGGCGCCCGGCGATGTCGGTGAAGAGCAACTGGACGAAGTCGACGTCCTGGACGAGGCGGGTGTTCGGTGAAGACGCGGTTTTCGAAGAGACGGTCTTCGGTGTGGATGCGGTCATCGCTGTACGGCTCCCCAGGTGTCCATGTGGTTCAGGCCGGACGCGGTGACCCGCTCGGCCGTGCGGTGGTCGGGCCGGTCCTCGGCCACCGCGGTGTCGTCGGTGTGCACGCCCGGGGCGTACAGGGCCAGCACCCGGTCGGAGAGCAGGCCGAGAGAGCTCAAGTTGGGGAAGCCCGGGCCTTGCGCCAGGGCGGCCAGGTTCGGCAGGTGCAGCGGCGCGGGCAGACCGGCCACCGCGAGGGAGGCGTCGATGGACCGCTCGACGCGTTCGCGGGTCACGGCCCCGCCGAGCGCGGCCCACAGCGCGTCCTCGGCCCGGGGGCCGAGCAGCCGGGTGAACCACAGCGGGTCACCACCGGTCGCGTCGACGACCAGGTCGGCCCGGTGCGTCCGGTGCTGCCCGCCGTAGGCGATCTCCACGGCCACCTGGTCGTCGGCGGGCTGCGTACCGACGACACGGCCCGGCTCCCAGGAGACGTTGGTGGTCAGCGCGAGATCGCTCTGAATCTCCTGTGAGAAGACCGCGCGGTCGGTGCGGCGGATGAACTCCTGCCGGTCCGCCTCGGACAGGCCGGCCCAGCCGGTGGGGTCGCTGTAGTAGCGGTTCTCGAAGGGGCTCTCGCCCCGGCTGTAGAGCGTGGCCCGGGGAGCGACGACGGTGACCTTGCGGTCCTGGCCGAGGGCGAGTTCCCGCACGATCGTGCCCGCGGTCTCACCCGCCCCCACCACGACCACGGTCCGGGCCCATTCCGGGAAGCCCTCCACGGCGAGCCGCCAGAAGCCCGCGGTGTCCAGCACCCGGGCCCCGTCGGCCGGCAGCACGCCCGCGGCCGGGCCCGGCCCGGAGACCAGGAGGCCGCAACCGTGCACCGAGTGGGGTGCCGTCCCGTCGTCGACGGTCAGCGTCCAGCCGCCGTCCTCCAGTTCGGCGGCGCGGACCTCCCCGGTGACCGTGCGCAGGCCGGCCCGTTCGGCCGCCCACTGCAGGTAGTCGGCCCACTCCCGGTGGCTCGGCTGGGGTCGGCTGCGATCGATCCAGCGCGCGTACAGCCCCTGGTCGAGCAGATGACTGGCCCAGCTGAAGCCGGCCATCCGGCGGGCGATCTCACCGGTGACCGGATCCCGGGGCTCTCCCCAGGCGGTGCAGTCGTACGGAAAGCCGAGGTCCTTCTCGGGGAGGGTGCCGAGCCGCTGCTTGCCGTTGGTCCAGCCGCGCCCCGCCAGCCAGTTGGCGGCCGTGCGGTCCCGCTCGACGGCGACGACCTCGGGGACGTCGAAGCCGACGGCGCGCAGCACACTCGACTTCACGGCGAGGGCGATGGCCTTGGGGCCTGCGCCGATCACCAGGAGGGGAGCGCCACCGCGGCCGATGGTGCTCCGGTTCCCGGCCGCGGGGGCCGGGGAAAGCGTTGATGACTGTGACATGGTCGCTCCTGCTCAGAGAAAACGGGCAGGATCGAACGCGGAGGGTATCCCGTTCCCCTGACCGCCGCGGATCCGTTCCGCCAGTTGTTCCGGCATGACCTGCGAGTACGGCATGCCGTGGCCGTTGAACGCCGCCATCACCCACAGGCCCTCGGTGCCCGGCCAGGCGCCGACCAGCGGGCAGCGGTCCGGGGTGAACGCCATGACGCCGCTCCACGCCCGGACCACCGGCACGCCGGTGGCCTCCGGCAGCAGCGCGGGAAGGGCCTCGGCCAGTCGGCCGGCCAACTCGGGCGAGAACGCCGGAGTGTTGTCGTCCGCCGGCAGATCGATGCCCTCGTCCCGGCCCGGGACCGTGTTGCGCAGACCACCGATGAGCAGCGAGCCGTCCGGGGCCTGCCCGCCGTACACGAGGCCCCGGTCGAGCCCCCACTGCGGAATGCGGAAGGGCACGGGGGCGGTCTGGACCAGCTGGCCGCGCACCGGCGTGATGACCGTCGCGAGCTCCGGCAGCAGCCGGGGCGTCCAGGCGTTGAGCGCGACGACCACCTGGTCCGCGATCACCTGACCGGCGTCGGTGGTGACGACCCACCCGCCGCCGTACACCGCCTCCACGGACGTCACGGTGATGCCGCACGCGAACTCCGCGCCGCCCCGCGCCGCCGCGTCCGCCATGCCCCGTACGTAGGCCACGGAGTGGACCGCGTCCTGGTCCGGTCGGTACAGGCCGCCCAGGACGGTGTCCGGCAGGTCGGTGCCGAACACCCGGCGCGCCGCCGGGAGGTCCAGCCAGTCGGCGGCGATGCCGTCCGCCCGCAGGGCCTCGGCGGTCCGCTTCAGTTCGTCGGCCTCGTCCTCGCGGACGGCGAGGTCGAGCTTGGTGGTGGGGAAGCGGGTCGCCTCCAGCCCCTCCCGCGCGGCCACCTCGCGCACCAGGTCCCGGTTGACGAGGGTGGCCCGGTAGATGGCCAGCGCCTCGGCATGACCGAACTTCTCGATGGCGAGGGCGTGCTGGGCGTTGCCGCCCTGGATCAGCCGTCCGGCGTTACGGCCCGAGGAGCCCATGGCCGGGCCGGGATTGCGCTCCAGCACCAGGGGCCGCAGCCCGGCCCGGGCCAGCCAGTAGGCGAGCGTCGAGCCCATCACACCGGCACCGAGCACACAGACGCCGGTGCGCCGAGGCAGTGCCGCGTTGCTTCCGGTCCAGCCCGGTCCGGTGTCCAGCCAGTAGGAATCAGGGGATCGCATGGAAGTCCTTGTCGAGAGGTCGTCTGCCATCAGGTCCAGCACTCCGAACTGGGCAGACGGCGGGCGGGGGGTTCGCCGGGGGCAGCCGGGGAGGTGACGACCGAGACCATCGCGGCGATGCGCTCGGCACGCTCGACGGCGGTCGCCGTGTCGTCTCCCACGGCGATGACATAGCCGAGACGGTGCAGATTGGTGGTGACCGGTTCGACGACGTCGCCGGGCCGGGTCAGCAGCACCAGCCGCTCGCGCGCGGGGTCGAGCCGGGCGGACGCCTCGGCGACCCCGTCGACGCGCCGGACCACGCCGGGCTCACCGGTCAGGAAGCGGATCGCCGCGCCCGAGGTGAAGGTGCTCCGGGCGAGGGCGTCGGTGTCGACCTCCCGTCCCAGGGCGAGGTCCGCGGCGATGCCGTAGACGTCCACCCCGCCGGCGAGCCGGATGAGGTCCGGAATGCAGTCCCCGGCGGGCCGGGGGTTGACCTCGATGATCCGGGGGCCGTCGGCGGTCAGGATCATCTCGGTGTGCGCGATGCCGTGGTCGTAGCCGACGGCCTTCAGCGCGGCCGCCGCGGTCTGGGAGACCTCGGCGTTCGACGCTCCGCAGAGCCGGGCCGGCACGGCCTGGCCGAGCTCGACGAACGACTCCCCCCGGGTGCTCAGCTTCTCGGTGCAGGCCACGACGACCGTGCGGCCGCCCACGGTGACCGTCTCGACGCTGATCTCCGCGCCGATCAGTTCTTCCTCGGCGAGGAGGCTGCCGGACTTGGTGAACGGCGCCGCCGCCTCCCAGGCCGCGTCGAGTTCCGCCGCGTCCCCGGCCCGGACCACGCCGCGCCCGGCCGAGGAGTCGGCGGGCTTGACGATGAGGGGGAACGTCAGACCGTCGACTGCCGCCCGCCGGTCCGCCGGGTCGGTGACGGCCGCGTCGAGCACCCGGAAGCGCGGGCCCGGCACCCCGCACTCCGCGAAGCGCTCCCGCGCCCAGGTCTTGTCCGTGAGGTTCCGCAGGGTGCTCGGCGAGCACCCCGGCAGGCCGAACTCCTCGGCGAGCCGGGCCACGAGCGGCAGGGTGGAGTCGAGGAACCCGATCACACCCTTCTCACCCGGCGCCGCCACGAGGGCGGCCCGGCAGGCTTCGTACATCTCCTCGGCGGGGCGCTCCGGGGAGAGCGGAATCTGTTGTTCCGCCAGTCTCAGATAGGCCGCGGTGGCACTTTCCGCCACGGCCAGCCCGATATCCGTCCGGGCGGTCCAGGAGGCCAGTGCCTGTTCGCGCAAGCAGCCCACACGGACCAGCAACAGGAGGGCTTTCGCGTCCATTGCCCAACTTTCGTTTCGTTCAGGGGAGGTCATCGATCAAGGGAGGTCATCGACGCTCGGGGGAGGTCATCGACGTTCAGGGGGCGTCGATGTCCGGGGGAAGTCATCGACGTTCACAGCGGGGCATCGACGTTCGGGGGAGGACGTCGACGTTCGGGGGAGGTCGTCGACGGCGCCCGCGGTGGTCACCGGGGCCGAGGTGCTGTTCGCCGCCAGGGCGAGTTCGCGTCAGTACGAGAGCGGTGCGCGCGAGGTGCGGACCGCGCCGACGAGGGGGCCCGGGCGGAGCGTCGACCGCCGGGCCGACGGGCATCGCCCCGGAGCGGCCCGCGCCGAAGGGGTGAGGGCCGGGCCGGGGACGGCGGCGGTCCCGGCGGCGAGCACGGTGGTGCGGTGGTGGAACGTATGGATGGGAATTCCCTTGAGCGTGATGGTGCTGCAGACGCCCGGTTCGCTGGCAATCTGCGCCTGACCTGCAGGCATGTATGACTCTGAGGTCCGCCGCTAACGTTTGGCTGACGTTCCGCTGGCGCCCGGCTACCTGGGGTTCACCTGGAGTTCATCCCAGCGTCGAGGCGCTTCCGGTGGGCGGGGGAGCCCGGTCGCCGACCGTCCCGAATGATCGTCACACCTCGCCGATTCCGCTGTACGTTCGATCACGCCAGGGCACTCTGGGGACGTGGCCTCTCTCCCGCTCCAGCCCCAAGCCGACCCCGCCGCACCGCACATGGTGGTCTGCGGTGACGACGGACTCGTCCACCGGCTCGCGGCCGAACTCTCCGGCGTCTACGGCGAGCGCGTCACCGTCGTCCTGCCGCCCGCCCGCGACGGCCGTCCGCGGCCGGCCGCCGCGGCGGGCCGGGCCGCCACGCTCCTCGGGCGGGTGACCGGTGCCGTCGGCCGCGCCTCCGGCGTCAACGGCACTGCCGGAGCCACGGGTCCGCTCGGCGCACCCGGCGCTCTCGTACGGATCGTGGAGGCCGCCGAGCCCGACGACGAGGCGCTCGCCGAGGCCGGGGTCGACCGGGCCGCCGCCCTCGCCCTCGTCTATGACGACGACGAGACCAACATCCACGCGGCCCTGCGGGCCCGTCGCGTCAATCCCCGGCTGCGTCTGGTCATCCGGCTCTACAACCGCCGTCTCGGCCAGTACCTGGAGGAACTCCTCGACCAGGCCGCCCAGGTGGGGACGGGCGACCTCGGGGGCACCCCGGCCGAGGCCACCACCACGGTCCTGTCGGACGCCGACACCGCGGCCCCCGCCCTGGTCGCCGTGGCCGTCTCCGGGCACAGCAAGGTCGTCGAAGCGGGCGGGCTGTTCCTGCGAGCCGTCGAGAGACCGCCCCTGCGCCCCGGCGCGAGCACGCCACCGGGCACCCGCACCCTCGCCCTGCTCCCCGCCCCGGGCTCCGACGCGGGGCCCGTCATGCTGCCCGGCGCGGAGGAGGAACGATCCGCCGCCGGGCGCGGCCGGATCGTCCTGGAAACCGTCCGCTACGCACCCCCGCCGCAGCCGCCCACCCGCCTCACGTCCCGCGGCCTGCCGCTCGGGTCCTTCTTCTCACGCCGGCTGCGCTGGGCGCTGATCTGCCTGGCGGCCGCCGTCTGCGGACTGGCCGTCGCCTCCTGGCTGGTCTCCGACGAGGACCCGCCACACGCCGCGTACCTCTCGCTCCTCGACCTCTTCGCCATCAACGACCCGGCCGTCGGCGAGCCCCTCGGCCGCCAGATCCTCCAACTCCTCTCCGGGCTCACCGGCCTGCTGCTCCTTCCCCTGCTGGTGGCCGCCGCCCTGGAGGGACTCGGCACCTTCCGCTCCGCCTCCGCGCTGCGCCGCCCGCCGCGCGGCCTGGCCGGCCATGTGGTGCTGCTCGGCCTCGGAAAGATCGGCACCCGGGTGCTGGCCCGGCTGCGCGAGCTGGATATCCCGGTGGTCTGCGTGGAACGCGACCCACAGGCCCGCGGTGTCGCGCTCGCCCGCTCGCTGCGCGTGCCCACCGTCATCGGCGACGTCACGGAGGAGGGCGTGCTGGAGGCCGCCAAAATCGGCCAGAGCCGCACGCTGATGGCGCTGACCAGCAGCGACGTCACCAACCTGGAAGCGGTCCTGTACGCCCGCTCGGTCAGGCCCGACGTCCGCGCCGTCATGCGGCTGTACGAGGACCGGTTCGCCAAAGCCGTCTACCGCACCCTGCGCGACTCCCACCCCCGGGCGTGGACCCGCAGCCGCAGCGTCTCCTACCTGGTCGCGCCCGCCTTCGCCATGGCGATGATGGGACGTCAGATCCAGGGTGCGGTCCCCGTGGAGCGCAAGGTGATCCTCATCGCCGTCCTGGAGGTCGGAGCCCACAGCGCGCTGCGCGGCCGCACCGCGGCCGAGGCGGTCGAACCGGGAGCCTGGCAGGTACTCGCCCTGGCCCCCAACCCCACGGACCCCCACCCCGCCCCGCTGTGGGACCCCCCGCCCGACCGCGTCCTGCGCCCCGAGGACCGCGTCGTCCTGGCCGCCACCCGCCAGGGCCTGGCCGACCTCCTGGGCCGCGGCCCGCGTCCCCGCGCGGGGGTCGGGTGAGCCGCCGCGCAGCGGCTCAGGGCTGCCCCGCATGCGGCCCGACGGGCCGCGTCACCACACGTCGCCGGGACGCCAGTCGCAGGTCAGCCCGGTGTCCGGGTCGATCTTCGCGGTGACCGGCAGGACGTAGATGCCGCCGTCGTCCTCCTCGGTGCGTGTGATGCCGGTGGGGGACATGACGGCGGACGGGCCGCGCCATATCTGCCAGCCGCGGGCGGTGTAGAAGGGCACGGCGTCGTCCGAGGCGCTGAGGGCGCCCAGCTCGTACGCGCCGCGCAGGACCCGCTCCAGCTCGTCCATCACCGCCGCGCCGTGGCCCTGGCGGCGGCGGTCCGCGCGGACCGCGACGCCCTCCACGTAGCCGGTGCGCAGCGCGCGGCCCCCGTGCAGCATGCGGCGCTGCACCAGCGAGCCGTGGCCGATCAGCTCGCCGGCGTCCAGGACGAGGGCGTGCACACCGCCCACGGTGTGGTCCCAGTCGTCGTCGGAGAAGTCGCCCTCGAAGGCGTCGTCCAACAGGGCGCGGATCGCCATCAATTCGGCGTCGGTCAGGTCGGAGGTGTGCGCGGTGCGTACATCGGTCATTCGGATTGTCCTCAAGGGCGTCAGAGGGTTGTCAGGAACCGATCCGCGTCATTGTGCGCGCCCCGCGAAGCGGATTGCATGTCATTTAGGCACGATCCCCTCACCCCCGGACGGACCGTGCCCGATCATGCCTCGCCCCGCCGAGCGGCACAGGGGCGAGCGCCAGGCGGCCGAAGTCACGGGAGGAGGGCGTCAGAACTGCGTCAATACCTGATGTGAGAGCACCCCGCGCCCCATTTGTCCAAATCTCTGGCCGTAAGGTCGACCCTGCGCGGCCGTGCAGCACACGACTCGGAGAAACCGGCCGAACACCGCCGCGCATCCTGAAAGACAATGGGGCCCATGGGACGCGGCAAGCTTCGTATCTACCTCGGCGCGGCACCGGGCGTCGGCAAGACGTACGCGATGCTCTCCGAGGCCCACCGCCGGGTCGAGCGCGGTACCGACGCCGTCGTGGGCTTCGTGGAGCACCACGGACGCCCCCGGACCGAGGTCATGCTGCACGGCCTGGAGGAGGTGCCCCGCCGTGAGCTCACCTACCGAGACTCCGTCTTCACCGAAATGGACGTGGACGCGCTCCTCGCCCGTCGGCCGGCCGTCGCCCTCGTGGACGAACTGGCCCACACCAACGTCCCCGGTTCCCGCAACACCAAGCGCTGGCAGGACGTCGAGGAGCTGCTGCAAGCCGGCATCGACGTCGTCTCCACCGTCAACATCCAGCACCTCGAATCGCTGGGCGACGTCGTGGAGTCGATAACAGGCGTGCGGCAGCGCGAGACCGTGCCCGACGAGGTCGTACGGCGCGCCGACCAGATAGAGCTGGTCGACATGTCGCCGCAGGCGCTGCGGCGCCGCATGGCGCACGGCAACATCTACAAGCCGGACAAGGTCGACGCCGCCCTCTCCAACTACTTCCGGCCCGGCAACCTGACCGCGTTGCGCGAGCTCGCCCTGCTGTGGACCGCCGACCGCGTCGACGAGTACCTGCGGCAGTACCGCACCGACCACAGCGTCTCGACCATCTGGTCGGCCCGCGAGCGGATCGTCGTCGGCCTCACCGGCGGCCCCGAGGGCCGCACCCTCATCCGCCGTGCCTCACGGATGGCCGCCAAGGGCTCCGGCAGCGAGATCCTCGCCGTCTACATCGCCCGCAGCGACGGCCTGACCTCGGCCTCGCCCAAGGAGCTGGCCGTCCAGCGGACGCTGGTCGAGGACCTCGGCGGCACCTTCCACCATGTGATCGGGGACGACGTGCCCGCTTCACTGCTGGAGTTCGCGCGCGGCGTCAACGCCACCCAGATCGTCCTCGGCTCCAGCCGCCGCAAGAACTGGCAGTACATCTTCGGCCCCGGCGTCGGCCAGACCGTCGCCCGGGACTCCGGGCCCGACCTCGACGTCCACATCGTCACCCACGAGGAGGTCGCCAAGGGCCGGGGCCTGCCCGTCGCCCGCGGCGCCCGCCTCGGCCGGGGCCGCATCCTGGCCGGCTGGCTCGTCGGCCTGGCCGGGCCCGTCCTGCTCAGCCTGGTCCTGACGAACTTCGGCCCGGACCTCGGCCTCGCCAACGACATGCTGCTGTACCTGTGCATGACGGTGGCGGCCGCACTGCTCGGCGGCCTGCTGCCCGCCCTCGCCTCGGCCGCCTTCGGCTCCCTGCTGCTGAACTACTTCTTCGTCCAGCCGGTGCACCGGCTCACCATCACCGACCCGAAGAACATCGTCGCCATGGCGATCTTCGCCTTCGTCGCGGTCTCCGTGGCCTCCGTCGTGGACGTGGCCGCCCGCCGCACCCACCAGGCCTCCCGGCTGCGCGCCGAATCCGAGATCCTCTCCTTCCTCGCGGGCAGCGTCCTGCGCGGCGACACCAGCCTGGAGGCGCTCCTGGAGCGGGTCCGGGAAACCTTCGCCATGGAATCCGTCGCCCTGCTGGAGCGGGCCAGCGAAGTGGACCCCTGGACCTGTGCGAGCAGCGTCGTCACCAGCACCGGCAAGCCGCTGCTGCGCCCCGAGGACGCGGACGTGGACATGCCCGTCGGCGACAACATGGCGCTCGCACTCGCCGGCCGGGTGCTGCCCGCCGAGGACCGCCGGGTACTGGCCGCCTTCGCCGCCCAGGCCGCGGTCTTCCTCGACCGCCAGCGGCTCGTCGGCGAGGCCGAGCGGGCCCAGCAGCTGGCCGAGGGCAACCGCATCCGCACCGCCCTGCTGGCCGCCGTCAGCCACGATCTGCGGACCCCGCTCGCCGGGATCAAGGCGGCCGTCACCTCGCTGCGCTCCGACGACGTCGCCTGGTCGGAGGAGGACGAGGCCGAGCTGCTGGCCGGCATCGAGGACGGCGCCGACCGCCTCGACCACCTGGTCGGCAACCTCCTCGACATGTCCCGCCTCCAGACCGGCACCGTCACCCCGCTGATCAGAGAGATCGACCTCGATGAGGTGGTCCCCATGGCGCTCGGCGGCGTCCCCGAGGGCAGCGTCACCCTGGACATCCCCGAGACGCTCCCGATGGTCGCCGTCGACCCCGGGCTGCTGGAGCGCAGCGTCGCGAACATCGTCGAGAACGCCGTGAAATACAGCCCCGACGGCAGAGGCGTCCTCGTCGCCGCGAGCGCCCTCGGCGGTCGTGTGGAGGTACGCGTCGCCGACCGCGGCCCCGGCGTGCCCGACAGCGCGAAGGACCGGATCTTCGAGCCCTTCCAGCGGTACGGGGACGCGCCGCGCGGCGCGGGCGTCGGTCTCGGCCTCGCGGTCGCCCGGGGCTTCGCCGAGGCCATGGGCGGCACGCTCGCCGCGGAGGACACCCCCGGCGGTGGCATGACCATGGTCCTCACCCTGCGGGCCGCCGCCGGCCGCCCGCCCGTACGCCCGGACCTCCCGGCCCAGGCCACCTCATGAACCCGGCGGCCGGCCCACGCCGGCACCGCCGTGACCACTGCGCGGAGCCGGCCGCAGGCCGCCGCCCCGCACCGGGGGACCACCCCCGGACGACCAGCCGATACCCCGGGCCCCGTGGCGGGGCCCGCACGAACAGCAGAGGTGGTTCCGCATGAACCGGGTGCTCGTGGTCGATGACGAGCCGCAGATCGTCCGCGCGCTCGTGATCAACCTCAAGGCGCGGAAGTACGAGGTCGACGCCGCGCCCGACGGTGCCACCGCCCTTCAGCTCGCCGCCGCCCGCCACCCCGACGTGGTCATCCTCGACCTCGGCCTGCCCGACATGGACGGGGTCGAGGTGATCAAGGGGCTGCGCGGCTGGACCCGGGTGCCGATCCTGGTGCTGTCCGCCCGCCAGACCTCGGACGAGAAGGTGGAGGCGCTCGACGCGGGCGCCGACGACTACGTCACCAAGCCCTTCGGCATGGACGAGCTGCTGGCCCGGCTGCGGGCCGCCGTGCGGCGCGCGGAGCCCACCGGCGCGGCGGCCGCCGGGGACGACGCGATCGTCGAGACGGAGGTCTTCACCGTCGACCTCGCCGCGAAGAAGGTCAACCGCGGCGGGCGGGACGTACGCCTCACCCCGACCGAGTGGCACCTCCTGGAGGTGCTCGTACGCAATACGGGCCGTCTTGTCAGCCAGAAGCAACTGCTCCAGGAGGTATGGGGGCCCTCCTACGGCACCGAGACCAATTACCTGCGGGTGTACATGGCGCAGCTACGGCGCAAGCTGGAGCTGGATCCGTCGCATCCCAAGCACTTCATCACGGAGCCGGGGATGGGGTACCGGTTCGAGGTGTGACCGCAGCCCGTCCGGCGATTGAGGACAAGAAGGTCCACCGGGGCAGGGCTCGTCCGGACGTGATCCCGCCCGGAGGGCGCCCGGTACGCTGGTTTCATGAGCGCCGTACCCCGTTCCGAGAAGCCGACCGGCCGTTTCCGCCGGATGCTGGACCGGCTGTCCACCTCCCAGGAGGAGCTGCACTCCGCAGAGCTGCAACAGGACGCGGAAGCCGTGGGCTGCACGAAGATATGCGACTGCGGCGACCGACAGATAGTGAAGGTCACCGGCACGCTGCGCACGGTCACGCTCCGGCCGCGCGCCGGAGTGCCCGCGCTGGAGGCCGAGCTGTTCGACGGCTCGGCCGCGCTCGACGTGGTGTGGCTGGGACGCCGCTCCATCGTCGGCATAGAGCCCGGCCGTAAGCTGATCGCCTCCGGCCGGATCTCCATGAGCCGCGGCCGGCGCGTGCTGTTCAATCCCAAATATGAACTCCGACCGCTCGGACAGGAGTAGCGGGTGACGTCTCTCGACAAGCCGAACGACCAGCAGAGAGAGGCCGCCGACGCACGGTCGGCGACCGAAGCCGCCCTTTTCGAGGCGTTCGGCGGTGTGCGGGGCATGGTGGAGACCACCCTGCCCGGCCTGGTCTTCGTCGCGCTCTACACGGTCAAGCGGGACATCCATCTCGCGGCGATCGCCGCACTCGGCCTGTCCGTGCTGCTCGTGGCCGTGCGGCTGCTGCGCAAGGACACCCTCAAGCACGCCTTCAGCGGGGTGTTCGGGGTTGCCGTCGGCGCGGTCTTCGCGATGATGTCCGGCGACGCCAAGAACTTCCATCTGCCCGGCATGATCTACACCTTCGGGCTGTCCCTGGGCTACATCATCTCGGCCATCGCCGGATATCCGCTGATCGGCCTGATCCTCGGCCCGGTGTTCAAGGAAAACCTCTCCTGGCGCACCCGCAACCCCGGCCGCAAGGTCGCCTACATCAAGGCCAGCTGGGCCTGGGGCCTGATCCTGCTCCTCAAGTCGGCGGTGCTCTTCCCGCTGTACTGGTGGGGTGACGCCACCCAGCTGGGCTGGGTCAGGATGGCCCTCGGCATTCCCCCGATGCTGCTCTCGGTGTATCTGACCTGGATCTTCCTCTCCAAGGCTCCGCCGCCGATCGACGTGTTCGCGGAGATGGAGGCGGAGGAGGCCGCCGAGCGGGCGGCGAAAGCCGCGAAGGCCCAGGGCCCCGGGGGCGCCGTCGTCGGCGCGCACACCGACGGTCCCCTCGGGGGGATCGTGACCGGCACCGGCGAGCGGTCCCACGACTCCTCACCGCCACGCTGAGCCGCACCGCCCCCACCGATTCACCACCGCTGCATGACGAGCTGCATGACGAAGGGCCCCGGGAATCGCTCCCGGGGCCCTTCGTCATGCACGTACGGCAGCGGTCCCGCTCAGCCGGTGACGTCCTCGCGGCGCACCGACAGCAGGTCCTCCAACTGCTCCTCCCGCGCGGGGGCCGCGACGAAGAGCAGCTCGTCGCCCGCCTCCAGCACGTCCTCCTTGTTCGGGGTGAGCACGCGGGTGCCGCGGATGATGGTGACCAGCGCGGTGTCCTCCGGCCAGTCCACGTCCCCGACCCGGGTGCCGGCCAGCGCCGCCTCCGGCGGCAGCGTCAGCTCCACCAGGTTGGCGTCGCCCTGGCTGAAACGCAGCAGCCGCACCAGGTCGCCGACGCTCACGGCTTCCTCGACCAGCGCCGACATCAGACGCGGGGTGGAGACGGCGACGTCCACGCCCCAGGACTCGTTGAAGAGCCACTCGTTCTTCGGGTTGTTCACCCGGGCCACGACCCGGGGGACCCCGTACTCGGTCTTGGCGAGCAGCGAGACGACGAGGTTGACCTTGTCGTCACCGGTCGCCGCGATCACGACGTTGCAGCGCTGGAGCGCCGCCTCGTCGAGCGAGGTGATCTCGCAGGCGTCGGCCAGCAGCCACTCCGCCAGCGGCACCCGCTCCACCGAGATGGCCGAGGGCGCCTTGTCGATGAGCAGCACCTCGTGCCCGTTCTCCAGCAGCTCACCCGCGATGGACCGGCCGACCGCACCGGCTCCGGCAATAGCAACCCTCATCAGTGCGCCGCCTCCTCGGGACCGGCGGAGAACGCCGCTTCGACCTTCTCGACCTCGTCGGCACGCATCATCACGTGCACCAGGTCGCCTTCCTGCAGGACCGTCGAGGACGTCGGCAGCATGGCCTCGCCCATCCGGGTGAGGAACGCCACCCGTACGCCCGTCTCCTCCTGCAGCTTGCTGATCCGGTGGCCGACCCAGGCCTCCGAGGCCGGGACCTCGGCGAGCTGGACGCCGCCGGTGGGATCGCGCCACAGCGGCTCCGCCCCGGACGGCAGGAGCCGACGGAGCATCTGGTCCGCCGTCCACCGCACGGTGGCCACGGTCGGGATGCCGAGCCGCTGGTAGACCTCGGCGCGGCGCGGGTCGTAGATCCGGGCCGCCACGTTCTCGACGCCGAACATCTCGCGGGCCACCCGGGCCGCGATGATGTTGGAGTTGTCGCCGCTGCTCACCGCGGCGAAGGCGCCGGCCTCCTCGATGCCCGCCTCCCGCAGGGTGTCCTGGTCGAAGCCGACGCCGGTCACCCGCCGACCGCTGAACCCGGAGCCCAGACGCCGGAACGCCGTCGGGTCCTGGTCGACCACGGCGACCGTGTGTCCCTGCTGCTCAAGGGTCTGGGCGAGGGCCGAACCCACTCGCCCACAACCCATGATCACGATGTGCACGACGACGCCCCCGTGCTCCGGACTACCGCGTTGACCTGCACCAACACCCTGCTCACATCTTCCCTTTTTGTTCACGTTCAGCTCACGGGGCCCACGAGACCACAGCTCGCGGTCTCCACGTGCCGCGCCGACCGGCACTTTCGGCCATGCCGACGCATGACACCACCGTATCCGCAAGACCCCGCGGGTCGAGCGCCGCTCTGCCGACTGGCTCCGTGCGCAACCCCCGGCCGGTGCGCTCGCACAGGAGTGGCGGACACGAACGGTAGGCGGGATTCCACCTCGGGGCGTGCCTGGGCAGTGTCACGCCGCGGGCATAGTCGGCTGGAAATCGACGGATCCGGTCATTTGTTGGCGCCTCGCCAATCGGAACCAATCAGATTGTGCCGCGAACGGAAGCTGTCGCCCTTCCGCCCGGCAGCCGCGCCAGGCTCTCGCCCAGCCGCGCGGCCCCATCGCCATGCCGCGCGCGCCGAAACGGGCTCCCGCCCCGGGAGCCGTCCCCGGGCTCGTCCCAGAACGCTTCCCAGAACAGGAGTGCCCGCATGAGGAGCAGTCGTGTCGAGATCTGCGTGGTCGGTGCCGGGCCGCGAGGGCTCTCCGTGCTGGAGCGGCTGTGCGCGAACGAGCGCGCCGCGCCGTCCCACTCCGCTGTCACCGTGCACGTCGTCGACCCCGCGGAGCCCGGCGCCGGCGCCGTCTGGCGCACCGATCAGCCCCGCCACCTGCTGATGAACACCGTCGCCTCGCAGATCACCCTCTACACGGACGACAGCACCCGAATAGCGGGCCCCATCGAGCACGGCCCGAGTCTGTACGCGTGGGCACGCGGTCTGCTGGTCATGGGCCGGACCCGCGACCACGGCTGCGACGACCACGACAGCCGCCACGACCACGACTGCTACGACCACGTCTGCTACGACCACGTCTGCCAACACCACGACGACGAGACCCTCGCGGAAGCCCGTGACCTCGGCCCGGATTCCTACCCCACCCGCGCTTTCTACGGCCGCTACCTCCGCGCCGGGTTCCAGCGCGTCGTGGCCCGCGCCCCCGGCCACGTCACCGTCGTGGTCCACCGCTCGCGCGCGGTCGCCCTGACCGACGCCGACTCCGACTCCGATACCGACGGCGCCCCGGGCGGCCCGCAGGGCCTCCGGCTGGAGGACGGCACCCGGCTGAGCCGGCTGGACGCGGTCGTCCTGGCGCTCGGCCACGTCCCCGCGCACCTCGCGCCCCGCGAGGCGCGGACGGCGGCCCTGGCCCGGAGCCACCGGCTGCGGTACGTCGCCCCCGCCAACCCCGCCGACCTCGACCTGAGTGTGGTCGCGGCCGGTGAGCCCGTCCTGCTGCGCGGACTCGGGCTGAACTTCTTCGACCACATGGCGCTGTTCACCGCGGGCCGCGGTGGCACCTTCAGCCGCGAGGGCCGTCGCCTGGTCTACCGGCCCTCGGGCGACGAACCGCGCCTGTACGCCTTCTCCCGCCGCGGCGTGCCCTACCACGCACGCGGGCGGAACGAGAAGGGAGCCACCGGCCGCCACTTACCCAGGCTGCTCACCGCCGAGCACATCGCCGGTCTGCGGGAGCGCGCCCGGCGCGGGGCCCCGGTGCGCTTCGGCAGGGACCTGTGGCCGCTGATCGCCCGCGAGGTCGAGAGCGTCTACTACGGCACGCTGCTGGGTGCCCAGGGCCGCGGAGCCGACCGGGAGACGTTCGTCGACCGCTATCTGGCCCTGCCGCCCGCCGCGGACCCCGCCGCGCTGCTGGAATCCTTCGGTATCGCCGACGACGACCGTTGGGACTGGGAACGGCTTTCCAGGCCGTGCGGGGACCGCGCGTTCGCCTCCCGTGCCGAGTTCCGCCACTGGCTGCTCGGCCATCTCGCCGAGGACGTGACCGCCGCCCGCGCCGGCAATGTCAGCGGCCCGCTCAAGGCGGCCCTGGACGTCCTGCGCGACCTGCGCAACGAGATCAGGCTCGCCGTCGACCACGGCGGCCTGGACGGCGACTCGCACCGCGACGACCTGGACGGCTGGTACACCCCGCTCAACGCTTTCCTCTCCATCGGCCCGCCCGCCTCCCGCATCGAGGAGATGATCGCCCTCATCGAGGCGGGCGTCCTGGAGGTCACCGGGCCGGGCACCCGTGTACGGATCGACGCCGCGGACCCCGGCGGCCCCGCCTTCGTCGCCGAGTCCGACATCGTCCCCGGCGAGGCGATCCGCTCCGGCGTGCTCATCGAGGCCCGGCTGCCCGAGCCCGATCTGCGCCGCACCGCTGACCCGTTGCTGCGGCACCTGGCCGGCACCGGCCAGATCACCACCTTCCGCGTCGACGCGGCCACCGGCGCCCGCTACGAGACCGGCGGAATGGCCGTCACCGAGCGCCCGTACCGCGTCATCGACGGCCGGGGACACGCCCACCCGCGCCGCTTCGCCTACGGCGTCCCGACCGAGTCCGTGCACTGGGTCACCGCCGCCGGCATCCGGCCGGGAGTGGACTCGATGACCCTCGGCGACTCCGACGCCATCGCCCGCGCGGTCCTCGCCCTGCCGCCCGTCGCCCACGCGCCCGTAGCCCGTGCGCCCCTCGCCCACCTGCCCTCCGCGCCGCGACGCACCGCCCCCGCCGATACGGATCTCACCGGCGCGACGGTCTGAGGGCGGCGGTCTGAGGGTGGCGGTCTGAGGGCGACGCGCTGAGAGAGAGCGACGCACGACACGCGCGGCCGGGCCGTCAGGAAAGAGCCTTCCCCTGCCGCGGCGTGGCTCAATTCCCGCCCCGCGCGGCTCTCGGCCCTGCCGTCACCGCGCCCATTACCGCACGTCCACCTCGTGAACACCCGTAGGAGGACGGACAAGAGGCGGATGCCTGTTCGTATTTCGTGATGAAGTTCGGACACACGGTCACCGGCGTGGTTAGGATGATCGGCGTATTCCGCTTCCGGACGGGACGTCAGGACGCCGACCTGTCCGGCCGACCACATGCCCCTTACGTCCATCGCCCACGAGGAATTGATGTCACATCACATACCGGAGGCGGTGATCTGGTGCCTGGCCGTCGCGTTGACCGCCGTCCTGATCCTGCTGGTCCGCCAGCGCGGGATCACCGCCGGAGTGCGCAGGCGCGTCGCCCAACTGGAAGAGAGCCTGCAGGCGCGTGACGAGGAGGTACGGCATCTGGTCGGGGTCCGGCTGCCCGCTGTGGCGGAGACCATGAACCAGCCCGTGCCGCTGCCCGGCCCGCTCGACGAACGGCTCGCCGGCACCTCGTTCGCGCAGAGTCTGCAGGCGGCCCTGGAGCTGTTCACCCAGGCCGTCGACAAGGCGCAGGCCCGCGCGGACCAGTCCGCGAAGGCCGCCCTCAAGGCCTCCATGCGCGCCCTCCAGGGGCTCGCGCACGAACAGCAGCTGGCCATCTCCGACATGCAGGACCGGCACGACAATCCCGACGTATTGCGCGACCTGTTGGAGATCGACCACGCCAACTCCCAGTTCGGCCGCCGCGCCCAGGCCATCGCCGTCCTGTGCGGCTCCTGGCCCGGCCGGCAGCGCGTCGCCTCCCAGCTGACCGATGTCGTACGGGGCGCCACCTCCCGCATCCGCGACTACCGCCGGGTGCGGGTGCACAGCCAGGCCGACATCGCCGTCGTCAGCCGGGTGGTGGAGCCCGTGGTGCTCGCCGTCGCCGAACTCCTCGACAACGCCGCGCGCCACTCGCAGCCCAACACCACCGTCGAGGTCAGCCTCCAGCCCGTGCACAACGGCGCCGTCGTCGTCATCGACGACGCGGGCGTGGGCATGGACGGCCAGGAGGTGCAGCACGCGGTCGCGCTGCTCTCCGGGCAGCGGGTCGTGGACGTCTCCCGGCTGGGCGACCCCCCGCAGTTCGGCTTCCCGGTCATCGGCGTGCTCGCCGCGCGCTACGGCTTCAGCGTCTCCGTCGACACCCGCTCGCCGTACGGCGGTGTACGGGCCGTGGTGTTCCTGCCCAGCGCCCTGCTGACCCACCTCGAGATCGACGGGCCCGGCACCACCCCGCTCCGGCACCCGGCCACGACCGACAGCGGTCGCGGCGGAGCCGGGGCGCCCAGGTCGCAGCAGCCGCCCGTACGCTCGCCGGAACGTCCCCCCGTGCCCGAGGAGTTCCCCGCCGGACACCCGGACCGGCCCGCCGACGACGCCCCCGCGGTGACTGGCTCGACGGCCGGAGGACTGCCCAAGCGCCGCCGCCGGCAGCCCCCCGCCCCCCGGCCGGCCGCGCCGCCGCCCGCCGAGAGCCCCAGCGAGCGCACCGCGGAACAGACCGCCCGGATCATGGGCGCGTTCGCCCGCGGCACCCGCTCCGGCCGGGACGCCTGCGAGTCCCCCGTGGCCGACGGCTACCCCGGCGAACCCGGCTACCCCGGCCCCACGGGTGATACCGGCTACACCGGCGACTACGGCTATACCGGCCACACCGGCCCCGCCGATCACGGCGCCCCCACCCCCGACGACGAAGGGAAACCCCCCGCGTGAACGACCACATGAACAACGAGCTCGGCTGGATGCTCGACGAGGTCGTCAAGATGCCGGAGACCCGGCACGCGATCCTGCTCTCCGCCGACGGCATGCTGCGCGCCCACTCCCAGGGCATCGGCCGCGACGAGGCGGAGCGACAGGCCGCCGCCCTCTCCGGGCTGCAGTCGATCAGCCGCTCCACCGGCGAGTTCTGCACCCACCAGGCCCACCAGGAGACCCCCTGGCGGCAGACGCTCGTCGAGTTCGCCCACGGCTACGTCTTCCTCATAGCCGCCGGCCCCGGCGCCTACCTCGCCGTCTCGGCCTCCGAGCACGTCGACATGGAAGCCGTCACCTACCGCATGCAGAAGCTCGTGGACCGGCTCGGCAAGGAACTGACCAGCCCGCCCCGGCAGGGTGTCTGGCAGGGCCCGGGCACCCCGGCATGACCCCGCCGGCGCCGAGGCGCGACAAAGGGTTAGTACGCCCGTACGTCGTCACCGACGGGCGTGCCCACCCGACCCGCAACACCTTCGACCTGGTCACGCTGGTCATGGCGCACGGCGACCTGCCGATCGGCGGGCTCAGCCCCGAAAAGCGCGCGCTCATGGAACTCTGCCTCGGCGGCGCCCTGTCGGTCGCCGAGATCGCCGGCCATCTGATGCTGCCCGTCAGCGTCACCAAGGTGCTGCTCGGCGATCTCGTGGACAGCGGCCACCTCAGTACCCGGGCCCCCATCCCCTCGGCCCAACTGCCCGAGGCCCAGATCTTGCAGGAGGTACTCGATGGACTCCGCGCTCGCCTCTGACACCGCTCATGAGGGGGCCGTCTATCTTCGTCAGTCGGTGCGGACCGCCGCGAAGCTGCTCGTCGTGGGGCACTTCGCGGTGGGCAAGACCACCTTCGTCGGCTCGCTGTCGGAAATCCGGCCGCTGCGCACCGAGGAGACCATGACGCAGGCCGGCGCCCTCGTCGACGACCTGGCCGGCATCCGGGGCAAGACCACCACCACGGTGGCCATGGACTTCGGCCGGCTCACCCTCAGCGACAGCCTCGTCCTCTATCTCTTCGGCGCCCCCGGCCAGCAGCGCTTCACCCGGCTCTGGCAGGACATGACTCGCGGCGCGCTCGGCGCCCTGGTCCTCGCCGACACCCGGCGCCTGGAGCAGTCCTTCGACGTCATGGGACTGCTGGAGGAACACGGCCTGCCGTACGCCGTCGCCGTCAACCACTTCGACGGCGCCCCCACCCACCCCGAGGAGGAGATCCGCGAAGCCCTCGATCTGCTCCCCGAGACCCCGCTCATCACCTGCGACGCACGCGACCGGATCTCCTCCACCCGGGCCCTGATCACCCTCGTGGAATACCTCCAGACCCGGCAGAGCCGCCTGTCCAGCACCGCCCAGGAGCATGTGTGACCCACCACCCCGACGCCGGCCCCCCGCCGCCGGGCTGCCCCGCGCACCGCGCCCCGGCGCCGCCCCCGCGCCCCCAGCCGCTGTACGGGCCCGACTTCGCCGCCGACCCGCACGCCGTCTACGCCCGGCTGCGCACCCTGGGCCCGGCCGCGCCCGTGGAACTCGCGCCAGGCGCCACCGCCACCCTCGTCACGGACTACCGGGCCGCCCTCGAAGTGCTCCGCACCCCCGAGACCTTCGCCAAGGACGCCCGCCGCTGGCGCGCCCTCGCCGAGGGCCGGGTGGCCCCGGACAACCCCGTCGTGCCGATGATGGCCTACCGGCCCAACTGCCTGTTCTCCGACGGCGACGCCCACCGCAGGCTGCGCCAGGCGGTCACCGACAGCCTCGGCCGGATCGACCCCAACGCCCTGCGCGGCTACGTCGAGCGCAGCGCCGACACCCTCATCGACCGGTTCGCGCCGCTCGGCGAGACCGATCTGCTCGGCGGCTACGCCAAGGTGCTGCCCCTGCTGGTCTTCCAGCAGCTCTTCGGCTGCCCGCCCGAGCTCGGCGACCGCCTCGTCGAGGGCTTCTCCGGGATCTTCGACGGCGTGGACGCCGAGCGCGCCAACGACCTCATCACCGAGACCCTGGTGCGACTCGTCTCCCTCAAGCGGGCCCGGCCCGGCGCGGACGTCATCTCCTGGCTGCTCGCCCACCCGGTCGCCCTCACCGACGAGGAGATGATCCACCAGCTCGTCGTCCTCATCGGCGCCGGCACCGAACCCCAGCAGAACCTGATCGCCAACGCGCTGCGGCTGCTGCTCTCCGACGACCGCTTCGCGGGAGACCTCGCCGGCGGCAGCATGCCCGTCGAGGACGCCCTCGACGAGGTGCTCTGGCTCGACCCGCCGATGGCCAACTACGCCGTCCACTATCCCGTCCACGACGTGGACTTCGGGGGTGTCCCGCTGAACCGGGGCGAGCCGGTCGTGGTGAGCTTCGCCGCCGCCAACACCGATCCCGCGCTGCTGTCCGACCAGCGCACCGGCAACCGCGCCCACCTCGCCTGGAGCGCCGGCCCGCACACCTGCCCCGCCAAGGACTCCGCCCGGCTCATCGCCGCCGTCGCCGTCGAGAAGCTCCTCGACCGGCTGCCCGACCTGGAGCTGGCCGTACCCGTCGACCGGCTCGTCTGGCGACCCGGCCCGTTCCACCGGGCCCTCACCGCCCTGCCCGTGCGCTTCCCCCCGGTCCCCGTGCCCACGGCGGCGCCCGCGCCGCTGCTGGTACCGGACCCCGACCGGGCGCACGGCCACCCGTCCCCCGAACCCGCAGGAGACCGACGATGGACCAGCAGACCTGCCCCGTCCGCATCGACCCCGCCGGCCGCGACATCCACGGCGAGGCCGCCCGTCTCCGCGCCCTCGGCCCGGCGACCCCCGTGGAGCTCCCTGGTGGCGTGGTGGCGTGGGCAGTGACCACGCGGCCGCTGCTCAAGGAACTCCTCACCGACCCGCGCGTCTCGAAGGACCCGCGCCAGCACTGGCCGACCTGGATCAACGGCGAGATCTCCCCGGACTGGCCGCTGTACACCTGGGTCGCGGTGCAGAACATGTTCACCGCCTACGGCAGCGACCACAAACGGCTGCGGATCCTCGTCTCCAAGGCGTTCACCGCCCGCCGCACCGCCGCCCTGCGCCCCCGCATCGAGGAGATGACCACCGATCTCCTCGACACGCTCGCGGCCCACGGCCCGGACGAGATCGTCGACCTGCGTGAGGGCTACGCCTACCCGATCCCGATCCAGGTGATCTGCGAGCTCTTCGGTGTCGATGCCGTCAACGACACGGAGACCCGCGAGGGGCTGCGCCGCTGCGTCGACTCGCTCTTCCACACCTCCGCCGACCCGGAGGAGGTCACGGCCAACTACACCGAGCTGTACGCGCTGCTCGGCCGGATCGTCGCGGCCAAGCGCGAGAAGCCCGGCGACGACATGACCAGCGTCCTGATCTCCGCCCGCGAGGAGGACGGCCCCGGTGGCAGCCGGCTGAGCGAGCAGGAACTGGTCGACACCCTGCTGCTGATGATCGGCGCCGGTCACGAGACCACCGTGAACCTCCTCGACAACGCCATCCACGCGCTGCTCACCCACCCCGAGCAGCTGGAGCTCATCCGCACCGGCAAGGCCGGCTGGGACGATGTGATCGAAGAGACACTGCGGCTCCAGGCCCCGGTCGCCAATCTGCCGCTGCGCTACGCCGTCGAGGACATCGAGCTGGACGGCGGGGTCACCCTGCGCAAGGGCGACGCGATCATCGCCGCCTACGCCGCGGCCGGCCGGGACCCGCAGATGTACGGGGCGGGGGCCGACGACTTCGACCTCACCCGCGCCGACAAGGACCACCTGGCCTTCGGCCACGGCGTCCACCACTGCCTGGGCGCCCCCCTCGCCCGGCTGGAGGCCGCCGTCGCGCTGCCCGCCCTCTTCGCGCGCTTCCCCGAGCTGACCCTCGCCGCCGCCCCCGGTGAGCTGAGCCCCGTGGAGTCCTTCATCTCCAACGGCCACCGCGCCCTGCCCGCCCGACTGGGCCGTCACTAGGACCCACCCGCACCCTCCGCCCGCCGGGAACGCACGCGACACACGCCACATTCGTCCTTCCCGGCGGGTGGCGGGTGGGCGCGCTCCCGAGCGAGCGCATACGATCCTCTGCGTGTCCAAACTGACCGACCTGCCCAAACGGATCCTTATCGGCCGGGCGCTGCACAGCAACAAGCTGGGGGAGACACTCCTCCCCAAGCGCATCGCCCTCCCCGTCTTCGCCTCCGACCCGCTGTCCTCGGTGGCGTACGCGCCGGGCGAAGTGCTGCTCGTCCTCTCCGTGGCAGGCGTGTCGGCCTACCACTTCAGTCCATGGATCGCGGTCGCGGTCGTGGTGCTGATGTTCACGGTGGTCGCCTCGTACCGCCAGAACGTGCACGCCTACCCCAGCGGCGGCGGTGACTACGAGGTCGCCAACACCAACCTGGGCCCCAAGGCCGGACTGACCGTCGCCAGCGCCCTGCTCGTCGACTACGTCCTGACCGTCGCGGTCTCGATCTCCTCCGGCATCGAGAACCTCGGCTCCGCCATCCCCTTCGTCATCGAGCACAAGACGGCCTGCGCCGTCGGCGTCATCGTGCTGCTCACGCTGATGAACCTGCGCGGCGTCAAGGAGTCCGGCAAGCTCTTCGCCATCCCGACGTACGTCTTCGTCGGCGGTGTCTTCCTGATGATCGCCTGGGGCGCCGTCCGCGGCCTGTTCATGGGCGACAGCATGAAGGCCCCCACCGCCGACTACACCATCCACGCCGAACACCAGGGACTCGCGGGCTTCGCCCTCGTCTTCCTGCTGCTGCGCGCCTTCTCCTCCGGCTGCGCCGCCCTCACCGGCGTCGAGGCCATCAGCAACGGCGTGCCCGCGTTCCGCAAGCCCAAGAGCAAGAACGCCGCGACGACGCTCGCGCTCATGGGCGGCCTCGCCGTCACCATGTTCTGCGGCATCATCGCGCTGGCCATGGTCACCAAGGTGCGGATGGCCGAGCACCCGGCCACCGACCTGCTCAAGGACGGCAAGCCGGTCGGCGACGGCTACACCCAGAACCCGGTGATCTCGCAGGTCGCCGAGGCGGTCTTCGGCAACGGCTCGTTCCTCTTCATCGTGCTCGCCGCCGCCACCGCCCTCGTGCTCTTCCTGGCCGCGAACACCGCCTACAACGGCTTCCCGCTCCTCGGCTCGATCCTCGCCCAGGACCGCTACCTGCCGCGCCAGCTGCACACCCGCGGCGACCGCCTCGCGTTCTCCAACGGCATCGTGCTGCTCTCCGGTGCCGCCGCGATACTCGTCATCATCTACGGGGCCGACTCCACCCGTCTCATCCAGCTCTACATCGTCGGCGTCTTCGTCTCCTTCACCCTCAGCCAGATCGGCATGGTCCGGCACTGGAACCGCCACCTGGCCACCGAGACCGACCCGGCCGAGCGCCGCCGCATGGTCCGCTCCCGCGCGATCAACACCTTCGGCGCCTTCTTCACCGGCCTGGTCCTCGTCGTGGTGCTGCTGACGAAGTTCACCCACGGCGCGTGGGTCGCCCTGCTCGGCATGGTGATCTTCTACGCCACCATGACCGCGATCAGGAAGCACTACGACCGGGTCGCCGAGGAGATCGCCGTCGAGGACGAGCCCGGCGAAGAGGTCGTGCGTCCCTCCCGGGTGCACTCCATCGTCCTGGTTTCCAAGATCCACAAGCCGACGCTGCGGGCCCTGGCCTACGCCAAGCTCATGCGCTCCGACACCCTCGAGGCCCTGACCATCAGCGTCGACGCCGCCGAGACCAAGGCGCTGCACGAGGAATGGTCGCGCCGCGGCCTCGACGTCCCGCTGAAGGTCCTCGACTCGCCCTACCGCGAGATCACCCGGCCGATCATCGACTACGTCAAGCGGCTGCGGAAGGAGAGCCCGCGCGACGTGGTCAGCGTCTACATCCCCGAATACGTGGTCGGCCACTGGTACGAGCACCTGCTGCACAACCAGAGCGCGCTGCGCCTGAAGGGCCGGCTGCTCTTCACGCCCGGCGTGATGGTCACCTCGGTGCCCTGGCAGCTCGACTCCTCCGAGGCCGCCAAGAAGCGGGCCCGCAAGCGCGCCGAGTGGAACGCCCCGGGTGCGGTGCGCCGCGGCCCGGTCACGCAGCCCAAGCGGGAAAAGGCCGCCACGAAGAAGTAGCGCGGTCGTCGAGGGGGTGAGGTGGGACGTAGACTCGAAGGCTGTCCCCCTCACCCCCTTTGAGTTCTCTGGAGTCGACCCGCCATGCAGCACGAGACCGAAGCATCGCTGGTCGGCCACGAGTACGAGGTCGAGGTCGGCCCCGTCGCCCACGGCGGCCACTGCGTCGCCCGCACGGACGCGGGCCGGGTCCTGTTCGTCCGGCACGCGCTCCCCGGCGAGCGGGTCGTCGCCCGCATCACCGAGGGCGAGTCGACGTCCCGCTTCCTGCGCGCGGACGCGGTACAGGTCCTGGAGGCCTCGAAGGACCGCGTCGAGGCCCCCTGCCCCTTCTCGGGCCCCGGCAAGTGCGGCGGCTGCGACTGGCAGCACGCCAAGCCCGGCGCCCAGCGCCGCCTCAAGGGCGAGGTCATCGCCGAGCAGCTGATGCGCCTCGCCGGGCTGACGCCGGAGGAGGCGGGCTGGGACGGCACCGTCGTCCCGGCCGACGGCGACAAGCTCCCGGCCGGCGAGGTCCCCGCCTGGCGCACCCGCGTGCAGTACGCGGTCGACGCCGAGGGCCACGCCGGACTGCGCAAGCACCGCTCGCACGACGTCGAGATCATCGACCGCTGCCTGATCGCGGCCCCGGGCGTCTCGGAGCTGGGCGTCGAGAAGCGCGAGTGGCCGCAGATGGCCTCCGTCGAGGCCATCGCCGCCTCCGGCTCCGGCGACCGCCAGGTGATCCTCACCCCGAAGCCGGGCGGCCGCCTCCCGATCGTCGAGCTGGACAAGCCGGTGTCGGTGCTGCGCATCGGGGAGAAGGACAAGCAGGTCCACCCGGTGCACGGCCGCGCCTTCGTCCGCGAGCGCGCCGACGGCCGCACCTACCGCGTCGGCGAGGGCGGCTTCTGGCAGGTCCACCCGCAGGCGGCGGACATGCTGGTGAAGGCCGTCATGCAGGGCCTGATGCCCCGCAAGGGCGACATGGCCCTCGACCTCTACTGCGGCGTCGGCCTCTTCGCGGGCGCGCTCGCCGAGCGCATCGGCGACAAGGGCGCGGTGCTCGGCATCGAGTCCGGCAAGCGCGCGGTGGAGGACGCCCGCCACAACCTCAAGGACCTGGAGCGGGTCCGCATCGAGCAGGGCAAGGTCGAGCAGGTCCTGCCGCGCACCCGCATCGAGGAGGCCGACATCATCGTCCTCGACCCGCCTCGCGCCGGCGCCGGCAAGCAGACGGTCCGCCACCTGGCGTCGCTGGGGGCGCGCCGGATCGCGTACGTGGCCTGCGACCCGGCAGCCCTGGCCCGCGACCTGGCGTACTTCGCGGAAGAGGGCTACAAGCCGGTCAAGCTCCGGGCGTTCGACTTCTTCCCGATGACGCACCACGTGGAGTGCGTGGCGATCCTGAAGCCGGTGGCGAAGGAGGTCTGAGCTGGGTCTTCCGGCGGGCCTGAAGTGGGCTACAGGCGTTGTTTCGACGCTGAGGTGACGCCTGTGACGCTCATTCAGGGCTCTTCCTGCCGTGGCGCCAGGGCGGTGATGGTGCAGGTCATGCCGGGTGCTGAGCTCGGTTTGTGCGGTCTGGCTCGGCAGAGACTTAAAAGAAAATCGGTCCGTTCCTCCGTCGCTGGTTGCGGCGGCGGGTGCGCTGCCAGGTGTGGCGTCGCGGCTGGCAGCCGGGCAGTGTAGACACTCAACCGATGCATAATTGGCTCGAGATCCCCGGCCCGGGGGTCGGGGATTTCTGGTATCAGCGGTGAACCGTTGAGTGGATTCAGGCGTTGTACGTGGCCCTCGGCCCAGGCGCTCCACGCCTCGGCTTCGTCCTTGGCCAGCCCGAGCGGCAGACTCACTGCGTGGAGTCGAAGGGCGTCGACGTACTGGACAAGCCCCGCTGTGCGCCTCCACGCTGCGTTCTGTGCTTCAAGGAGGCGGTTGTGTATGCCTCTGCGTACTCGGTCGTGGCCTGACGTTTCACGGCTTCCCGTCGCAGGCGCTTCTGGTGTGCCTCCTCAAGGTCCGCCAGATGCTTGCCTTCGGCTGCCTGCCCGCGGAGGCCGACTTCCTGCACGATTTCGGCGAGCTGGCCCTCAAGGGGGCGTGCGGCCGGGGCGGCCCACTCCAGCCCTGTGTCGCAGACTGCCGCTGACGCAGATCCTCAGGCGTTCAGCGAGGAGTGGTCATACCGAGGAATCCTGACCCAGGAGTGCTTCGCTGCATCCGCGAGTTCCAGTCGTTCGTCTCGGGGGTCCTTCCCGACCAGCGCGCCGAGACGACACGGATCGGCCGTTTCTCGGTCTCGGCCACTGGCTTCACGTTTGCCAATTCGACCGCCGGCTTCAACGAGCTCTTCCAGGAGCTGTTCCGTCACGGTCTTGGCCCTCTTCCGTCGAAGGGAGCCGGTTCGTTGGCCGTCTGCCGGTCAGTGCGCGACGGCCGCTGGCCGTTCTTCGCTCATCCGCGGAGGTGGCCTTCGGGCGAACGAGCGTCCGTACTAGCCTGGGCATCTGTTCTGAGGCGCCCCGTGTCCAGGGCAGGGAAAGCCTAGTTAGGCCCATTGATCCCGCTCAGGTCACGGCCAAGAGGGGGACCGGCAAGCGGGGCATGTAGATGTGGTCGCTCGTGCTTCCGGTGACGGGTACCGGAGGGTAAGCATGGGCGTGCAGACGCACTGCAAGCGAGGGTGTCAGTTCGAAACGAGAGCGGGTTGGTCCATGTCGGTCGTGGCGCGAGAGCCGATGGATGTCGTCGCGGGTTTGGTGGCTCCCTGCGACCTCGTGCCCCGCGAGGCGAAGCTCGCGCCCGTTGAAGCCTTCGGCGCGGAAGCCGTTGTGGCCTACCGGTATGACGTGCGAGAGCGCGAGCGACGGGCAGCAGATGGGATGCCGCCGCTGACGCGCCCTGATGTGCTGAATCTCCTCATGGCGCTTCCCCTCGGTGAGCCGGTTCCTGCCAGCTCCTTGAGCGAGCGGGAGCGGCGGGTCCTGAGGTCCTTGCCGAAGGGCGCAGCGATCCGCAGAGGCGGGTCGGTTACTCGCCGGGCGACGCAGCCTGTCTCCATCGACATGGCTTTCGTGCCTGGCCGTAGCTGGGAGTCGGCCATGGAGAAGGCCGAGCGCTTTACTCCATTTTGCTCCCGCGTGGTGGTGGTGGACGGGGCATTGCGGCGCAAGGATGAGGCAGCGATGCGCGCCGACTTCTACGGCATCGGGCTGCTCACGGTCCAGGGAGACATGGTGGAAGTGGTGGTGCCACCGCGCCCCTTCGTGCGCAGACGCCATACCGTCGCCGGTTGGAAGTTCCTAGAAGACGTTCACTGCCAGCTGCCCTGAGTGCGTCGCCCGCGACTCGCTATTGGGCGACCGGGAGTGATGCCCACGCTTTGAGCGGTGAGGGCACTTGGAAACCGGACCTGGGGCTAGCACCCAGGCCGATGCGCTGGTTCTCCAACGCGTAGCGATCGATGGCGGCCGCACATTTGTCGCGCCACCACGTTTTGCGCGGAGCGCCGGGTCGGTAACCGGCCATTTCGGTGACCCAATCGCTCCACGTGAGCACAGTATGGTTGTCGGCCTCGCGTCGGGTTTCACCGTCAGGAAGGTAGAATCGATCGAGGCCGCGCCCGTTGCACTCCTCGCAGGAGCAGGTCGCGGGATTGACGTTGCTGTACAGCCTGGAGAGGGACGCGGCGCCCTTGAAACACATGAGCTCCGGCATCAGCAAGTTCGGGTATATGGGACCTCCCGACTTGGTGACTTGCGCCTTCTCACCGGGCGGGATCGCGTGGCGGAGTGAACTCTGAACGCCGATGCCTGCGCAGAAAGCGCCATGTGCCATGGCGTCGAGCGCTGCGAGATCAGTCCGCAGGAGTGCCATGTGCTCGACCTCAGCGAACAGGCTGCGCAGATTGGCAGGGATGTCCTTGGCCTGCGCTAGGGGGTCGAACTGGCGGAAGAGGATGATGGCCTTCGGGTGCCGGATCTTCGTGCAGACCGCGATGAGCTGACCGATGTTTTCGCGGTTCAGCCACGTCACGTCGATCGGGAGCGCCACGACGGTGTCGGCGCGTTCGATCTGATTGGCCTCGCGCATCACTGCTTTGAGCGCCTTGGAGTCCGTCGGCGGAATGTAGCCGGTCGGGGTCAGTGCCGCGCTCGCCCCTCGGGCCTTCTGAAAGGCCAGCGAGGTGTCCACGGAGGTGAACAGCTCGTCGGTGGGCACCATGAACGGCTCATCTGCCGTCGCGACGTAGGCCGTGTAGGGGGCGCTGTCGATCAGAAGGGTGCCCTCGTAGCCCGTCGTGCTGCGAAGCTGGAAGGCCCTCTCGTCGGCTTTGGCGCCGGTCATCACCACGCCGCTGAGGTCGTCATCAAGGGCGTGGCGGGTCTGCGGAAGGTTGAGGGCGTTTTCATGGAGCAGTACCCGCCCCCGCAGAAGAGGTACGGCGGCAACGGTGTGGTCGAGTGTCTTCAAGGCGGGCGGCTGCCGCCTCGGGGAGGGGGAGTTGCTCATAAATCACCTCGCAGAAGGGGCCGGCACATCCCTGTGTCCGGACGGAGATGAAGTGCACAGGTAGATCTCGTGGAACTCCTCGCGACCCAGGCCCGCTAGGTGGGCGGTCTCAGTCGGGCTGAGGTGGAGCTGCTCTGCAAGCCGGATGACGGCTTGAGCGAGCTGGCGCGGGGTTTCGCGCCGGATGGTGGTCGGTTCGTTGGTGCGATACCCCAGGGCGGACAATTCGACCATGAGCGTGCGGTATTGCCATTCGCTGACAACCCCCAGATCCATGGCTCGTCTGATGAGCGCCGCCATCGACACCCCCCACCTCGCCTTGAGGTCCAGTAGGCGGGATACGTCGATACCTGGCTTAAGATCGGGCAGGACGGCGTCGTGAGGCATGAGGAATTCGGCAGCGAACCGATTGGCTTGATCTTCCTGCACGCGCCCCTCGCCGGGCTCGCCGTGCATCACCAGGTGACCCAGCTCGTGCGCGAGGCTGAATCGGGAACGGTCTGCGGGAGCACTGGAGTTGAGAAGGATCAGCGGAGCCTTGCCCGCCGGCCACTGGCTTACTGCGTCGAGTTCGGTTGTGTAGAGGTCGCGGACTACGACCAGTGCGCCAGCGCCTTCGAGTAGGGCGACCACGTCTTCGATGGGCCCTGCCGAAACTCTCCATTCCTCGCGTACCGTCTCTGCCGCGTCCGCAGGGGTGTCGAAGTCGTTGACCTCGATGCGCCGAAACTGGCTAGGGCGACGGAAGTCTGCCGCTTGAGTAAGGGATTCCACCTGGAGGCGGGTGATCGCCAACGTTGCATGGACTCGACGCAGGGCGGGCGTACCCATGGAGGCGCGCTTCCGGTGATGGACCAGCCCGACGCCTGCCCCGGCCGTACCAAAAGTGCGGCACAGCATGTCGGCGGTGTACCGAAGCGCATCGGCGAACAGTTGGACACGCCCGTCCTTGACGGGAATGCGGCCGGCTTCAGCGCGGCTCACGTACCCCTGAGTGATGCGGGTGCCCTCCAGGCGTGACAACTCGCCAGCGAGGTCGGACTGCGTCCAGCCACGCGAGTCACGTGCCAACGTCAGCATGGCGGGGTCCGCCACCAGGGTTCCCTGGTCGCTCACGTCCACCTCCAGCCCTGGCGATGTCAACTCCCCTGAGCATACACACTTTTATGCCTAAAAATATTCCACACATGATCCGATGTCATCACGGTTCCAAGTCTATGAGTCCCACTGACAGTCCAACTCCGATCCGACGAGATCGCGCCCGCAGTCGAGCGGCAGGCGTTCGGAGAGGAAGAGATCCTGGTCTCGCCAGTTGGTGCCCGTTGAGGGTCGCGCACCCAGCCCCTGCGCTCCGAGGGATCCTCTTCCTTGGATCAGGCGGGCCATCGGATTCGAGGTGCCTGAGACGAGGCAGCGACTTGAAGAGGCATGGCGTAGCGAGCAGGCACGTTGTCACGCTGCGCACAGCACCCCACGACAGGTGATGCCTCCAAGCCTGCTGTTCAAAGCCTGGACCAAGAGAGTCTTGTCCGCTCGAAGCTTCAGCCGGAGGCGGGACCTTCGCTCGAGCCTGCTCGGCTGACCAGTGAACAGATTGGTGAACTGGGTGCTCTGATCAGGGGGTTCCTCGCCCAGACCGCGATGGCTGGGGAGTGACCATCACCTGGTCCACGATCCGGCACCGGCTCGGCGACGCGCTGCCATGGCTGTCCCCCGAAGGCCAAGGAGAGTTGCTGGTACGGGTCGACGAAGACGCCCCTGCCGACGAGCCACTGCTCGCGGCGCTCATCGTGGTGGGTGACCATGTGATGCACCCGCTCGACCGCCATGTCGCCTTCTCTCTGGAACGCGAAGTTTCGGAATCTGACGATGAGCTGCAGCAGAGATGGGCCATGGATGTGCTGAAACTTCACGCTCTGTGGCGGCACCGATAGCCCACGCGGCTCGGCTCTGCTGCGAACGGTGCGAGACAGCGACAGCCTGCTATGAACGGAGGGGATTTGGGCTTCGCCAACCAAAGTTCTACGGGGACTCGGGCTCACGCCGCCGGAACTGCATAGGGGGCGATGCGGCCGGGTTCGTGCGCCCGGCTATGTCACCGTCCGCGGTCCTCCGCCGCGAGAGTAGGCACAGAGCTCCCTGAGCGCGGCCTGCGGATGAGTGACCGCTGAGAGGAAGGACCGCTTGTTCACGACCCGGCTGGGGTCGCCACCGGCGGGTGAGCTGTTCGAGGGCGTCGACCAGCTCGTCAGCCAGCGGTCCACGGCCCATCGGAACCTCCTGCACCGATGAAGAACGACGCCCCGTCCTGGGGCCGTGGTTGTTGCTGAGGGCCGGCCGGCCGCGTGCCGGGTTGTTCAGGAGCTCCGTTCCACCCGTACGGGCTCGCGGGCCACGGCGAGGGCGCCGTCGAGGTCGGCAAGGCGTTCGGCGAGGGTGGTGGTGGCGATGCGGGGAGGGAGAGCCACCGAGAACTTCAGGCCGCGGACGGCTCGCGGGTCGACGGTGGGCAGGGTGAGGGAATCGGGGAGTTCGGCACGGGCCGTCTTCCAGTCGGCGGGGGAGAGGTCCTGGCGGACAGCAGGCCCGTACGCCCGGACTCGCGGGCGGCGGCTCGCTTGGTGTGACCGGCAAGCAGCAGCTCGGTCAGCTCGACGGTCGTGGACGTCTCGAACCACCACCGGGCGTAGTCGCCGGCCGCCACCCGCGCCCACGGCTCGGGGTCGTGCTCGTGGACCGCGCCCAGCGGCTGGAGGCCATTCCACCGCTCGGCCAGCCGCACCAGGTGGGTCGTCTTGCCCACGTTGTCGGGGCCGTTGAGGCTGACGAAGTCTGGGGCCCGCGTCATTGCTCACGCCTCGTGGATCTGGGTGTCGAGGACGGAGACGATCGCGTCCGTGTTCGTAGCGATGAACTCGGCAAGCTCCGGCGGCATCAGGTTCAGCTCACGGACGGCCTCGGCGGTGAACGGCACCCGAACCACCTCGTACCCGCCCCGCTCCGGCTTGGTGAACTCCGTACCCGTACGCGCGGCCAGGTCCATGGACTCCAGGCGTGCGGCGAAGATGTGCTGCACGCCGACGCCGCCTTCCATTTCGTCGGTGATCAGGTGAACGAGCTCGGCGCGCTCCAGCTTGCCGCCCAGCTCCTCGAACACCTCGCGGCGCAGGGCCGCCTGGATGGTTGCGTCGTCCTCCTCGACCCCTCCACCGACCGACACCCAGTACGGCTCCCTCCCCGGCTTGGTGCGCTTGATCAGCACCAGCTCGTCGCCGTCGAGGAGGATGGCGCGGGCGTTGCGCTTGACGACGTCGGTCATGCCGTTTGCTCCTTCTGGTCGTGGTACAGGAGAGAACGGGCGGAGGGCCGCCTGGTGGCGGTCGGCGTGCCCCGGCTCGGTGGACTCAGCATGGCGGAGGTTGGTGGCAGGGCGTGAGGTAGGAGCGCTGCAGCAATGCCGCACCACTGCTGAACATGTCTGGCTACGCTGACGGTTTCGGCGTTTCACCGGACGGCGGACAGGGGGTACGACGGTGGTCACAGTGCAGCGATGGTCCGGCCGGGAAGCCCGGCTGTTACGCGACGCCCTGCGCATGAGCCTGCGGGATTTCGCCGCGTACCTGGGTGTCAGTGACCGGACCGTGTCGAACTGGGAAGGCGGGGGAGCGGATTACCAGCCGCGTGTCGAATCCCAGGCCGTCCTTGACACGGCACTCGGTCGGGCGTCGGACGGCGCGAAGGCACGGTTCGCGGCGGCCCTGGGGACGAACGGCGCTGTTCAGCCCGTCACAGGCCGGATCGAAGTCGACTCCCACAAGTTCCTGCCGGTCTTCGTCGGCGTCGAGCGCACCCGCCAGCTCCGCGCACACATGACACTGAGCGTGGACCACCCATGGCTGGAGTCCTCCTCGGCCCGAGTGGATCACCCTGAAGCTCGAAACTGCGTCTTGCACGTATTCGCGTGCGGGGTAGCCGTCTTCCACCTCGTCCAACCACATGAGCCCGCCGCGCTCACCGAACTCGCCGTCTGGCGCTATCGCTCGTACGCTTCCGACCTGCCTTGGGCACGAGAGAAGCTCCGCGACCTCTTGGACGAGGACCACTGCAGGGTCCCCAACCCCGAGTACGTGCTTTCCCTGTACTGGCTCGCTTCCGGCCCCTGGGCCGGAAGCGCCTACGACACAGCCCTACGCCTGCTGTCCACGCCCTCGGTCCTGGTCGACCGCGGTGCCCCAGGTGGACCCGCTCCCCTGGACGGCTCGGTCGAGGAGTCGTTCCTCGCCACCGGCTTCGACCATCCCGACATCGTGTCTTTCGGCGTACGTGGAGTCTCCACGGGTTACGCCGGCTGGTCCGGCGTCGCCTACGCCCCCCACTCCCGCGAGCGCAGCCTCACCATCGATGAGCTGGTCACCTGCGAACTGACCGTCCAGGCCCTGTGGTGCTTCACCCGGCACGTCCAGCAGATGATCGAGAACGGTCAGGACCCCTCCATGCCCGAGCAGTACGGCTGGCGCTTCCTGCGCGCCGCCTACTCCCGGCTCACGACGGCCCGAGCTCAGGAAACCGCGCAACACGTCCTGATGCGGGAGGCCATCATGAAGACGAGCGGACTGGTCGAACGGCTGCGCGCCGCACAGGACGCTCTACGTGAGAGCGTCGGCTGAGAACACGGGGCAGGAGAGGTAAGGATGGATATCGGCAGCGCCGCGCTGGTCGTGATCGACATGCAGGACGGCTTCGTCAACCACCACAGTTGCCACGCCGTGCCTGCGGTCGCTGACCTGGTTGCCCAGTGGTCCGCCGCCGGTCGGCCCGTGATCTTCACCCGCTATTTCAACTACCCGGACAGTCCCTACGAGCGCTTCTTCCAGTGGCACCGGCTGCAGGAACCGCCCGAAACCGACATCGTCACCGAGCTCACCGGAGCCGCCGCTCGGGCACACGCGGTCGTTGACAAGACGGGGTACACGCTCTTCACTCCCGAGGCCACCGACCTGATCAGCCAGGCCGGCTGGACCAGCCTCGTCTTCTGTGGAATCGCTACCGAAAGCTGCGTTCTGAAGTCCGCAGCCGACGCCTTCGAACATGGCTACGCTCCCTGGATCGTCACCGACAGCTGCGCCAGTGACGCCGGCCCGGACGTCCACGACGCCGGCCTCCTTGTCGCCCGCCGTCTGATCGGAACCGGCCAACTCGTCACCAGGGAAGACGTGGTGGGACAACTCACTGCGTACGCCGGGGCCGCAGTGCTGGAATAGCCCAATGGCCGACACGCCGTCCTGCACCGGTTCGCTCGCCAACCTCGACACAGACCTGCTCATCATCGGTGGTGGCCCGGCCGGCTGCGCCGCCGCCCGCATGGCCGCCAGCGTCGGCATGCGCTCGATCCTGATCGAGCCGGACGTGCTCTGCCGCAACCTCTACCGCATCCCGGCCCTGAATAACGTCCTCGGCGGTTACGCCAGTGGCTCCGAGCTCGCCGACTCCATCGCCACGGAACTGAAGAGCACGGAGCTGTGCCGCCTCGAACTGGGACGGCACGTAACCGAACTCCGCGCCGTCGATGACTACGTCACCGCCACCCTCGACTCCGGCACGCGTCTCACCGCTCCCTACGCCATCGTTGCCACCGGCGTCGGCCCCCTCCAGCCCCGCGACGTCGCCTGGATCACCGCCCCCGACGGCCTCACCCTGGCCCCGTTCTGGCAGGCCGAGGCGGACGACGTCGAGGGCCACACACTCCTGGTCCTCGGCGGCGACCGCCCCATCGGCACCTTCCTGCGTGCCAACCCGACCACCGACACCCGTCTGCTCGTGGCGTACCCGGCGGCCGACGAGTACAAGATCGAGGAGGTCCGCGAGGACCCCCGCGTCACACTTCTGCCTGTCAAGCACCTGACGTTGAGTCCTGGTGAAGGGACCACGGTGACAGCGGAAGCGGTGGGCTTGGACGGCGCACGGCACGCGGTCACGGTCGAGGCCGCCTACCTCAGCATCGGTAGCGCGCCCACCGCCCCGTCCGGTGACCTGATCCGCAGTGCGGACGGATATTGCCCGGCGGCCGACCAACACCCCCGCATCATCGTGGCCGGCGACCTCCGGTCGGCCCGCTTCCAACGGATCATGACCGCCCTGGGATCCGGCAGCGAGGCCGCGCTGCACGCCTACTACGCGGCCAGGGATTTGCTTGCCAAGGGCTGAGACACCTCAGCGCGATGCGGTGTCGATGACGCGTAGAAGAGGATTTCGGTGCAGCGAGGCCGAGGCAGCGGTTACCGCCGCCGTCGTTCAGGACGTGCGTTTCCTTCTCGTTCGGCGGCGCGTGGCCGAAGGAGCACTCTCATAGCAGTTCCCGGCAGTGAAGATCGCTCCCCGAACAGGCCGCAGTGCATGAGGCCCAGGGCTCACGTTCGGCTGACCGGCAGGAGCCGGCGGAGCCAGGGGTGGGTAGGCGCGATCACCTTGATCGCGTCGGCCAACCAGGCTCGTGCTGACTCGTCCAGCAGCGGCAGTGCCGCGTCGAAATCGGTCTCGTCCTTGCCCCGGGACTCCTCTGGACCTCCGGTGTGAGGTACGGGACACCCGTATCGCTCATGCGACCGAGCCTGCCGACAGGGAGCCGGATCTCCGGACTGCGCCGTGAGACCCACTGGGTGCCCTCGGCCTCGTCCAACATGAGCTGCATGGACCAGGGAGCCTCCGCCGCACGGCGGCACCAGATGTCGTGGAGCGGCGGCCGAAGGGTTTCCGTGGGGCGCCACGGTCGCAGCTTCCCCTGGCCAGGAGGGTCCGCCACGTACAGGTCCCAGTCGGCCAGGAGATCACGTACGCGGGCCTGGTCGCGGCGGAGGACGAGGACGTCGATGTCGCCGTGCGGGCGCAGGTCACGGCCGACCGCGAGCTCGATCGCGTATCCGCCGGCGATCCACCACGGGAAGCCCGCCCTTGCGAACACCGCGGCCACATCCTCGGGACGATCCGGCGCCCAGCGTCCCAATGCATGAACACTCACCCGCCCATACTCTCAGCGATCAGCCTCTGGAACGGGGGAGCCCAATGTGGGCCGACAGCGGAGCGACGCGGGCGGCGTCCACCGACCAGCCCCGCCCCCGTCTGTCATCACGTGATCCGCGCCATGTCCCGATTCGTCGCCGAAGGCGGGACCGGTGCGTGTCATTCGGCGTAGTGGCTCGCGATTGTCCCTAGGATTGTGGGATGTACATAGCCAGCACGTTCCCCGGAGGGGTGGTCCGGTGAACAGGTCCGAGGCCACAGACGAGCAGTGGGAGGGCCTGGCCGAGGTCGTTCCGTTGCGCGGTCATCACGCATGGCCGTCCTGGCCCAATCATCGGGCGCTGCCCGAGGAGGAGCCGGAGCCGAATCGGCGTCAGCTCGTCGTTCTGCGTGTCCAGATCTTCGCGGACGCGCGTGAGGTCGCCGAGTATCTGATCGCGCGGGTCCCGGTGCTGCTGGATCTCACCAGCGCCGACTCCGATGTCGCCAAGCGGATTCTCGACTTCTCCAGCGGTGTCGTCTTCGGTCTGGGCAGCGGTATGCACCGTGTCGACACCAATGTCTTCCTGTTGGCCCCCGAGGGGACCGAGGTGGCATCGGGATACCCCGATCGTAGGAAAAGTGATCAGATGAAACGGTTTGGCTGACCGGTAGCCGCATACGGTCCGGGCATGGACGCAAGCTGTGCCCGACCGGCCGCCGGCCCCCCTTCTCAGCTTCCACAGGCTTCTCAGCTCCCACAGCAAGTTTCTCAACCCCCTCAAGTTCCTCAGCAGGCTTCTCGGCTTCCTCAGCGACCCGCAGTGACCGAACTGCGGCTGTCCGCTTTCAAGTCGCATCGCAACGCCGTCTTCCCGCTCGGACCGCTGACCCTCTTCAGAGGAGGAAGCGGCAGCGGCAAATCCAATGCCCTCCAGGGATACGAAGTCCTCGCGCGGCTCGCGGGCGGCGACACGCTCGAAGAGGCCCTCGCCCCCGTGGCCGGTGGACCTTCCGCGTGTGTGCCCCAGCAGGCCCGGCCCGACGCGCAAGGGCGGCGCGGCTTCCGGATCGGCTGTACGGTCACGGGCCCGGCGGGGCCGGTGCGGCTGGATGTGGCCGTGCAGGCCGAGCCCGTGCTGCGGGTCGTCGGTGAGCGGCTGACCGGTTTCGGGGAGACTCTGCTGTCCACCGCGCTGCGTGACCCGGGGCTGCGGACGGTCGAGGCCGTCTGGCACACCGCGGGCGCGGTGCCCGTCACCCGTGCGCCCCTGCCCGACGACCGGCTCGGCACCTCGCTGCTGCCCCTGCGGGTCGCGGGCAAGGCGGCGGGGCAGCGGATGGTCCTCGACGCAGCCGAGCAGGTGGTGGTCGCGTTGCGCTCCGTCTTCCCCTGCGACCCCCGGCCGGAGCTGATGCGCATGCCGGCCGCCGCCCGCGACGGGATGCTGCGGGGTGCCTGCGACAACGTCGCGGCGGTCCTGGGGCGCACCCGTCATGAGTGCGCCATCCGGCACGGACTGCTGGTCACCGCGGCCGGCGCGGGGTGTCGGGGGCCGGTCGAAGGGCTGACGGTCGAGGAATTGGACGGCGGCTTCTTACGGGCCGTGCTGGCCCGGAAGGCGGGTGCGACGACGCCCTTGGAGCGGCTGGCGGACGGGGAACTGCGCTACCTGGCCCATTGCCTCGTCCTGTTGACCGGGCCCGGGGTGCTGGCCGTCGACCAGGCGGCCGAGGTGCTGCCGGCGCTGCAGACGCTGACCGTGCTGGCGGACGGGCTCGACCGGTGCCTGGACGAGCGGCAGGCCCGGGAACTGGTGGGACTGGCAGCGCGCATGTGCGAGCGGGGGCACATCCGGCTGGTGGGCACGGTGCGCGGGGCAGTGGCGGAGGAGGCGGCGCGGGCGGCGGGAGCGACGGTGGTAGACCTGGGGACGTGACCGAAGATCTCAAGACCTTGCAGCAGAGGCTGGCCGCGTTCGCCGCGGCGCGCGACTGGCAGCCCTTCCACACGCCCAAGAACCTCGCCGCCGCGCTCAGCGTCGAGGCGTCCGAACTGGTCGAGATCTTCCAGTGGCTGACGCCGGAGCAGTCGGCGCGGGTGATGGACGCCCCCGAGACGGCGGGTCGGGTGGAGGACGAGGTCGCCGACGTCCTGGCCTATCTGTTGCAGTTCTGCGAGGTCCTCGGGATCGACCCGCTGGCGGCGCTCTCCGCGAAGATCGACCGCAATGAGAGCCGGTTCCCGGTGGGGGGTTCGGCGGCGGGATCGCGGTCCGACAAGGGCTCTCGTCACTCTCCGGAGTGATTGAGATATCCACAGCGCATCTGGTATCCACAGATTTCTGAATTCCCCTGGCTTTTCCGGCGGTTAGTCATCACTCTGGGTAGTGAGGAGCGGGCAGGCGGGAAAGTGGGGGACCGGGCATGGAGGCAATGCGACTCATCAGAGCCACCCGGCTCGCCCTGGCGCAGGCCAGGGCGGTGCAGGACATCGTCATCGAGGCATGGCAGACACAGGCACTGGCGGAAGCGATCGGTGGTCATCTCGCGGTGCACGGCCCCTTCGAGGCCCGTGCGGCGGCCGGCGGTCTGAGCGAGGCGGGAGGCCGGGCCTACGGTGCGCTGCACCAGGGCTCGGCGCGCGAGGGAGTCTTACGGGCGGCGCAGCTGTCGGAAGTGCGCGACCCCTGGATGGTGTTGACGGCGCTGGGCGGACTCCTCGGCGAGGTGGGCATAGCGCTGGTCGGCGTCGCCTGCGCCTCCGAGGAGGACGGCCTGTACTGGCAGTGCATCGAGGCGATAGACGCCGCCGACGAGACGAGTGACCGGGTGCGCGGTCTGCAAAGGCGGCTCGCGCTGAGGGAGCGAGGAGGAGCGGCATGACGCGCAACGTCAACACTCGCGGAAGGCGCGACGACGTCGGTGGCCACGGCTCCCGGCGGTCCGCCTACGGCTCCCTGCGGTCAATGGACGGGACGGGCGCCACGGTCGTCGGCCGGAGCGTCGGCCGGTCGGCCGACCGTGTCAGCGGCCGGGGTGCCGGACGCATCGGCCGCTGCTTGCCGCTCACGCGGCGACCGCAACGGCCCTTGCGGGCTCAGCGACCGCCGTCAATCGGACGACGGGCGCTCGCCGGAGGACTGGAGTTCGGCGTCGAGCTGCGACAGATCGGCGGTCAGCGCCGCCATCAGCTCCTCCATCTGCTGCAGCAGGCCTTTGGGTGGACCCTGCGGCTGTGGAGCGGCCTGTGGTGGTGGCGCCTCTTCGGGCACGGTTTCCTGGGTCATCGCGGCCTCCTGGGCCCCGGCCCACCCGGTGCGGGCGGGCGGTGTCGCGATCGTCGCCTCCGGCGACGAACACCGGTGCGCGGGCCGGGCGGTCCGGCTCCGCCCGAGCCAACGATCACCGGGCGCGCCGGGACACTGGCGGGTGCCGCGCCGCCCGGCGGGCGTGACGGAATTTCACCCGACTGGGGAGGGTGGGGCGAAGGAGGTGGCGGGCGGTTGACGCGGGCCCGGGAGTGCAGGATGGAGGCATGGATCTGCGCATCTTCACCGAGCCCCAGCAAGGGGCGAGCTATGAGACCTTGCTCACCGTCGCCAAGGCCACCGAGGACCTCGGCTTCGACGCCTTCTTCCGTTCCGACCACTATCTGGCCATGGGCTCCGCCGACGGGCTGCCCGGGCCGACCGACGCCTGGATCACCCTCGCGGGCCTCGCCCGTGAGACCAGCCGGATCCGGCTCGGCACGCTGATGACCGCCGGCACCTTCCGACTGCCCGGGGTGCTCGCCATCCAGGTGGCGCAGGTCGACCAGATGTCGGGCGGCCGGGTCGAGTTGGGGCTGGGCGCGGGCTGGTTCGAGGAGGAGCACCGGGCGTACGGCATCCCGTTCCCGAAGGAGAAGTTCGGGCGGCTTGAGGAGCAGCTGGAGATCATCACGGGGCTCTGGGAGACGGAGCAGGGCAAGACGTTCACGTTCGACGGCTCCTACTACCAGCTCGCCGACTCCCCGGCACTGCCCAAGCCCGCCCAGACCAAGGTGCCGGTGCTGATCGGTGGTCACGGCGCGACGCGTACGCCGAGGCTCGCCGCGAAGTACGCCGACGAGTTCAACATCCCCTTCGCCTCCATCGAGGACAGCGAGCGGCAGTTCGGCCGGGTGCGGGCGGCCGCCGAGGTGATCGGCCGCAAGGGGGAGGAGCTGGTCTACTCCAACGCCCTGGTGGCCTGCGTCGGCAAGGACGACGCCGAGGTGGCGCGCCGGGCGGCGGTCATCGGCCGGGAAGTGGCCGAGCTCAAGGCGAACGGGCTGGCGGGCTCGCCGGCCGAGGTGGTCGACAAGATCGGCCGGTACGCGGCGATCGGTTCGTCCCGGATCTACTTCCAGATTCTGGACCTCGACGACCTCGACCAGCTGGAGCTGATTTCCTCACAGGTACAGCCCCAGTTGGGCTGACCCCCGCCCGTCGCCCCGCGCCGGCTGTCGCCCGCCGGCCAGCCGCCGCCCACCGCACCCGAGGAGCAGCCGGTGACAGCCGCCACCGCCCCCGCCCCCAGCACGCCGCTCGCCACCGCGCTCGCGCGTGGACCGCTCGTCCTGGACGGCGGCTTGTCCAACCAACTGGCGGCGCAGGGCTGTGACCTGTCCGACGAGCTGTGGTCGGCGCGGCTGCTCGCCGCCGATCCGGGGCAGATCGAGCAGGCGCACGCGGCATACGTACGGGCGGGCGCGCGGGTGCTGATCACCTCCAGCTACCAGGCCACGTTCGAGGGGTTCGCCCGGCGTGGCCTGGGGCCGGAGGAGGCCGCGGCCCTGCTGCGGCGGAGCGTGGAGCTCGCGCGGCGGGCCACGGGGGCTGGGGAGGGCGCGCGGGCCGGGCAAGAGGTGTGGGTCGCCGCGTCCGTGGGCCCGTACGGGGCGATGCTCGCGGACGGCAGCGAGTACCGCGGGCGGTACGGGCTGAGCGTCGGCGAGCTGGAGCGCTTCCACCGGCCCCGGATCGAGGCCCTGGTGGCGGCCGGGCCGGACGTGCTCGCGCTGGAGACCGTGCCGGACACAGACGAGGCGCGGGCGCTGCTGGCGGCGGTGCGGGGGTGCGGGGTGCCCGTATGGCTGTCGTACACCGTCGTGGGGGAGCGGACCCGGGCGGGGCAGTCGCTCGCCGAGGCGTTCGCGCTCGCCGCGGACGACGACCAGGTCATCGCCGTGGGCGTCAACTGCTGTGAGCCGCGTGATGTCGACCGGGCCGTGGAGATCGCGGCGCGGACCACCGGGAAGCCGGTGGTGGTCTATCCGAACAGTGGGGAGGAGTGGGATGCGCGGGCACGGGACTGGCGGGGACGTTCCACCTTCGACCCCGAACGAGTGGGGGCGTGGCAGGCGGCTGGGGCGCGGCTCATCGGTGGCTGCTGCCGGGTCGGCCCGGACCGGATCGCGGGGTTGGCCCGTCTCCTCGAGACGGGGGACGACAGGGAGGTGCCTCGCCACCCCGAAGCTCACCGCCCCGAAACTCACCGTCCCGAAAACGGATAGCAGTCGCCGGACGCGTCCGGCGATACTCGGTCGCGTGTTCCTGACGATAAGTACCACCGGCACGGCCGGGGCTCCCGCGACCGATCTCGGGTTTCTGCTGCACAAACACCCTGACCGGGCGCAGCGGTTCTCGACCTCCCACGGCACCGCGCACGTCCTCTACCCCGAGGCGACGGCGGAGCGCTGCACGGCGGCGCTGCTGCTGGAGATCGACCCCGTGGCTCTGGTGCGCAGGAGCAAGGGCCAAGGCCGCGGCGGTGCCCCCGACTCGGCGCTGGCGCAGTACGTCAACGACCGGCCGTACGCGGCGTCCTCGCTGCTGGCGGTGGCGCTCGCCGCCGTCTTCTCCAGCGCCCTCAAGGGGCAGTGCACCGCCCGGCCGGAGCTGCCGGGCACGCCGATGCCCCTGCGCATCGAGGTGCCCGTGCTGCCCGCCCGGGGCGGCGCCGGGCTGGTGGGGCGGCTCTTCGAGCCGCTGGGCTGGGCGGTCACGGCCCGGCCGGTGGAGCTGGACGCACGGTTCCCCGAGTGGGGCGACTCGCGCTACGTACAGCTGGTGCTGGAGGGTGAGCTGCCGCTCGCGGACGCGCTGCGGCATCTGTACGTGTTGCTGCCGGTGCTGGACGACGCCAAGCACTACTGGGTGTCGCCCGACGAGGTGGAGAAGCTGCTGCGCGCCGGTGCCGGCTGGTTGGAGAGCCACCCCGAGCAGCGGCTCATCACGAGCCGCTATCTCGCCCGCCGCTGGTCGCTCACCCGCGATGCCCTCGCCCGGCTCGCCGAGGCGGACGATGCCGAGGCCGAAGAGCTCGACAACGCCGTCGACGAGGAGGCGGACACCGAGGAGAAGCCGGTGCCGCTGGCCGTGCGGCGACGGGAGGCGATCCTCGGCGCCCTGCGCGCGGCCGGTGCGGAGCGCGTGCTCGACCTCGGGTGCGGGCAGGGCCAGCTGGTGGGGGAGCTGCTCAAGGACACCCGGTTCACCGAGATCGTCGGAGTCGACGTCTCGATGCGCGCGCTCAAGGAGGCATCGCGACGGCTGCGGCTGGAGCGCATGACCGAGCGCCAGTCGGCGCGGGTGCGGCTGCTGCAGGGTTCGCTCGCCTACACCGACCGTCGGCTCACCGGGTATGACGCGGCTGTGCTCAGCGAGGTCATCGAGCACCTCGACCTGCCCCGGCTGCCCGCCCTGGAGTACGCCGTGTTCGGCGCTGCCCGGCCCGCGACGGTCGTGGTGACCACGCCCAACGTGGAATACAACGTCCGCTGGGAATCCCTGCCCGCCGGACACGTCCGGCACGCGGACCACCGCTTCGAGTGGAACCGTGAGGAGTTCCGCGCCTGGGCGGGCACGGTCGCCGAACGACACGGATACGCAGTGGAGTTCGCCCCGGTGGGCCCCGACGACCCGGACGTAGGGCCGCCCACCCAGATGGCGGTCTTCCACAAGCTGAAGAGCGACACCCCGACCCGTAACACCCCACACACCGAGACCGCGAAGGAGGCGAAGGCGGTATGAACGCGCTGAACGGCCCCACCCCGACCCCGGCCCCGGGCCCGACTCCAAACCCGACACCGACCCCGGCCCCCACCCCCGGCCACCGCACGCTCGCCGTACCCGACCTGTCCCTCGTGGTGCTCGTCGGCGCCACCGGATCCGGCAAGTCCACCTTCGCCGCCCGGCACTTCAAGCCCACCGAGGTCGTCTCCTCCGACTTCTGCCGCGCCCTGGTCAGCGACGACGAGAACGACCAGAGCGCCAGCGGTGACGCCTTCGACGTCCTGCACTACATCGCGGGCAAGCGGCTCGCCGCCGGACGGCTCACCGTCGTCGACGCGACGAACGTCCAGCCCGAGGCCCGCAAGCAGCTCGTGGCCCTGGCCCGCCAGTACGACGTGCTGCCCGTCGCGATCGTCCTCGACATCCCCGAGCAGATCTGCGCCGAGCGCAACGCCGCCCGCCCCGACCGGGCCGGGCTGCCGCGCCGCGTCATCCAGCGTCACCAGCGCGAGCTGCGCCGCTCCCTGCGCCATCTGGAGCGCGAGGGGTTCCGCAAGGTGCACGTCCTGCGGGGCGCCGCGGAGACCGACGCCGCCGAGATCGTCCGCGAGCGCCGCTTCAACGACCTGCGGCACGTCACCGGCCCGTTCGACATCGTCGGCGACATCCACGGCTGCCGGTCCGAGCTGGAGACCCTGCTCATCGAGCTGGGCTACGCACTGACCCGCGACGACGCCGGCCGCCCGGTGGACGCCGCGCATCCCGACGGGCGCACCGCCGTCTTCGTCGGCGACCTGGTCGACCGCGGACCCGACAGCCCCGGTGTGCTGCGCCTCGTCATGGGCATGGTCGCCGCCGGGCACGCCCTGTGCGTCCCCGGCAACCACGAGAACAAGCTCGGCCGTTACCTGAGCGGCCGCAAGGTCCAGCACTCCCACGGCCTCGCCGAGACGATCGAGCAGCTGGAGCGTGAGGACGCCGCCGACCCGGACTTCCGCGCCCGGGTGCGGGAGTTCATCGAGTCCCTCGTCAGCCACTACGTCCTCGACGGTGGTGCGCTCGTCGTCTGCCACGCCGGGCTGCCCGAGAAGTACCACGGTCGCACCTCCGGCCGGGTCCGCTCGCACGCCCTGTACGGCGACACGACCGGCGAGACCGACGAGTTCGGCCTGCCCGTGCGCTACCCCTGGGCCGAGGACTACCGCGGCCGTGCCGCCGTGGTCTACGGCCACACCCCGACCCCTTCGGCCACCTGGCTCAACAACACCATCTGCCTCGACACGGGCGCCGTCTTCGGCGGCCGGATGACCGCCCTGCGCTGGCCCGAGCGCGAGCTGGTCGACGTGCCCGCCGAGCGCGTCTGGTACGAGCCGACGAAGCCGCTCGCGAGCGAGGCGCCGGGCGGCGCCGACGGGCGCCCGCTCGACCTCGCCGACGTCACGGGCCGCCGGTCCGTGGAGACCCGCCACATGGGCCGCATCGCCGTGAAGGAGGAGAACGCGGCGGCGGCCCTGGAGGTCATGAGCCGCTTCGCGATCGACCCCCGGCTGCTCACCTACCTCCCGCCGACCATGGCGCCCTGCGCGACGTCCAAGGAGGAGGGCTATCTGGAGCACCCCGCGGAGGCCTTCGCCGCCTACCGCGCCGACGGTGTGCGCCAGGTCGTCTGCGAGGAGAAGCACATGGGCTCGCGCGCCGTGGTCCTCGTCTGCCGTGACGCGGACGTGGCCCGCGAGCGGTTCGGCGCCCCCGAAGTCCCCGAAGGTGCCCCCGGAGGCGCCTCCGGGGCGTTGTACACGCGCACCGGACGGCCGTTCTTCGACGACCCGGAGATGACCGAGCGCGTCCTCGGCCGGCTGCGCCGCTGCGTCGACGCGGCGGGCTTGTGGGCGGAGCTCGACACGGACTGGCTGCTGCTGGACGCCGAGCTGATGCCCTGGTCGCTCAAGGCCGCGGGCCTGCTGCGCAACCAGTACGCGGCCGTCGGCGCGGCCGCCCGTACGGTCTTCCCCGGCGTGCTCACCGCCCTGGAGTCCGCCGCGGCCCGTGGTGTGGACGTCGCGGATCTGCTCGGCCGTCAGCGCGAGCGGGCCGAGAACGCCGAGGCGTTCACCGAGGCCTACGGGCGTTACTGCTGGCCGGTCGGTGACACCACACGCGGCTGGCCGGGTGAGAGCGAGGAGCCGACGCCCGGACGTCCGGGACGGGCCGAGGCCGGTTCCGGCTCCGGGGGCACGGACGGTCTGGACGGCATCCGCCTGGCCCCGTTCCAGATCCTGGCCGCCCGGGGGCGCAGCCTCGCCGCGCTCCCGCACGACGAGCAGCTCGCGCTGATCGACCGCCTGATCGAGGCCGAGGCCTCCCTGGAAGCCTCGCCCGCCGAGGGAGACGGCACCTATCTGAACCGCCTGCTCGCCCCCACCGGCCGGCTGGTCGTCGACACCGAGGACGAGGAGTCCGTCGCCGCGGGCGTGCGCTGGTGGCTGGAGCTGACCGCCGCCGGTGGCGAGGGGATGGTCGTCAAGCCCCTCGGCGCGCTGCTGCGGGGTGCCGACGGCCGGCTCGTGCAGCCGGGAATCAAGTGCCGCGGCCGGGAGTACCTGCGGATCATCTACGGCCCGGAGTACACCCGCCCGGACAACCTCGCCCGGCTGCGCGTACGCCACCTCGGCCACAAGCGCTCGCTCGCCCTGCGGGAGTACGCACTCGGCCTGGAGGCGCTGGACCGGCTCGCGGCCGGGGAGCCGCTGTGGCGCGTCCACGAGGCGGTCTTCGCCGTCCTCGCCCTGGAGTCCGAGCCGGTGGACCCCCGGCTGTAGGCCGCGTCCGGCGGCCCCCCCGGCTGTGCCCGCCCTGCGGCGGCGGGCGCCCTGCGGGCGCGTCCTCAAGCGCCGGACGGGCTTGATTCGGCTGAGCTCAGCCGCACAGCCCGTCCGGTCGTTCGAGGACTCCGCCGCGCGGCGGTGCTGCGGAGGACGCAGACCCGTACCACCCGCCACGACAGCTTCCGCGCCCCGGGTGCCGAGTGATCACGGTGCGATGGGGCCAGGATGGAGAGATGGGATTCCATGTCGATTCCGAGGCCGGGCGGCTGCGCCGCGTCATCGTGCACCGCCCCGACCTGGAGCTGAAGCGGCTCACCCCGTCCAATAAGGACGCCCTCCTCTTCGACGACGTGCTCTGGGTGCGTCGCGCTCGCGCCGAGCACGACGGCTTCGCCGACGTGCTGCGCGACCGCGGGGTGGAGGTGCATCTCTTCCAGGACCTGTTGCAGGAGAGCCTGGTGGTGCCGGCGGCGCGTTCGCTCGTGCTGGACCGGGTCTTCGACGAGAAGGAGTACGGGCCGCTCGCCACCGACCATCTGAGAGCCGCGTTCGAGGCGATGACCGCCGCCGAGCTGACCTCGTCGCTCGTCGGCGGCATGACCAAGCGCGAGTTCCTGGAGCGGCACGCGGAGCCGGTCTCCGTGCGCTTCCACGCCATGGACCTCGACGACTTCCTGATCAATCCGCTGCCCAATCACCTCTTCACCCGCGACACCTCGGCCTGGGTGTACGACGGGGTGTGCATCAACGCCATGCGCTGGCCCGCCCGTTGGCACGAGACCGTGCACTACGAGGCCGTCTACCGTCACCACCCGCTCTTCGCCCGGGGCGGCTTCCACCTCTGGTCCGAGGGCCAGGCGGCCTACCCGTCGACGATAGAGGGCGGCGACGTCCTCGTCATCGGGGAGGGCGCGGTGCTGATCGGCATGAGTGAGCGGACCACCCCGCAGGCCGTGGAGATGCTGGCCCGCGGTCTCTTCGCGGCCGGGTCGGCCCGCACGATCGTGGCGCTGGACATGCCCAAGACGCGGGCTTTCATGCATCTGGACACCGTGATGACGATGGTCGACGGCGACACCTTCACGCAGTACGCGGGGCTGGGCATGCTCCGCTCGTACACGATCGAACCCGGGGTGAACGAGAACGAGCTGAAGGTCACCGACCACCCGCCGGAGCACATGCACCGCGCGATCGCCGCCGCCCTCGGGCTCGACGACATCCGGGTGCTCACCGCGACCCAGGACGTGCACGCGGCGGAGCGCGAGCAGTGGGACGACGGCTGCAATGTGCTGGCGATCGAGCCGGGAGTGGTGGTCGCGTACGAGCGCAACGCGACGACCAATACGTTTCTGCGCAAACATGGAGTGGAGGTCATCACGATCCCGGGCAGCGAGCTGGGCCGGGGCAGGGGCGGCCCGCGCTGTATGAGCTGCCCGGTCGAGCGGGACGCGGTGTCCTCGCGCTGAGGAGGCGCGTGGCCCTGAGGAGCCCGTGGCCCTCACGCGTGGTCCATCACACAGTAGGACACCATGCATAGTGATGCGATGGATCGTATATAGTTCCGATTTTCCCCTGTAGTCGTGACTAGGAGCCCACCCCATGGCGACAGACCTCAAGGGCCGGCACTTCCTCAAGGAGACGGACTTCACCGCGGAGGAGTTCCACGGCCTGATCGAGCTGGCCGCGGAACTCAAGGCGGCCAAGCTCGCGGGCACCGAGGAGCCGCGGCTGCGGGGCCGGAACATCGCGCTCGTCTTCGAGAAGACCTCGACCCGCACCCGCTGCGCCTTCGAGGTGGCCGCCGCGGACCAGGGTGCCCGGACGACCTATCTGGACCCCGCGGGCTCCCAGGTCGGACACAAGGAGTCCGTCAAGGACACCGCACGGGTGCTCGGCCGGATGTTCGACGGTATCGAGTACCGCGGCCACGGCCAGGAAATCGTCGAGGAGTTGGCCGCGCACGCCGGGGTGCCGGTCTTCAACGGCCTGACCGACGAGTGGCACCCCACCCAGATGCTCGCCGACGTGCTCACCATGAGCGAGCACACCGCCAAGTCGCTGGAGCACGTCGCCTTCGCCTACCTCGGCGACGCCCGGTACAACATGGGCAACTCCTACCTGGTCACCGGCGCCCTCCTCGGCATGGACGTACGCATCGTGGCCCCCGAGGAGCTCTGGCCGGCGCCGGAGGTCATCGCCGAGGCGCGGCGCCTCGCCGAGGCGAGCGGCGCCCGCATCACGCTGACGGCGGACGTCGCCGAAGGCGTGCGAGGTGCCGACTTCGTCGCCACCGACGTGTGGGTGTCGATGGGGGAGCCCAAAGAGGTGTGGGACGCCCGGATCGCGCTGCTCGCCCCGTACGCGGTCACCATGGACGTGCTGCGCGCGACCGGCAATCCGGCGGTGAAGTTCCTGCACTGCCTGCCCGCCTTCCACGACCTCGGCACCTCGGTCGCCCGGGAGATCCACGAGCGCCACGGGCTGACCTCGCTGGAGGTGACCGACGAGGTCTTCGAGTCGGTCCACTCCGTCGTCTTCGACGAGGCCGAGAACAGGATGCACACGATCAAGGCGGTGCTGGTCGCGACCCTGGGCGACTAGGGCCTGGCCGGCGGTCTTCGGCTGCTGAACCTGTGCCCGCCTGTGGCGGCGGGCGCCCTGCGGATGCGTTCAATCTCCCCCGGCTTCCGCTGGGAGGTGCCCCCAGCGGGCTTGATGTGGCCGGGCTCAGCCGATGACGGCCCGTCCGGCGCCTGAGGTCACCGCCGCGCGGGCCCGTAGCGCCCGCTCAGGTGATCCGCCACCCGGCCTCGCCCCGCCACCGGCAAGGGCCCGGCACCCCGCTCACGGGGGTGCCGGGCCCTTGCCGTCCCCGCCGTCGGCCCTTGCCGTCTCCCGGCCCATGCTTATCGCGCACTCGTGACGACGGTCACGCACCGGTGATAACTTCGCCGGGCAGGCACGCACCAGCCACCGGCTGAAGGAGGCCGTGCTCCATGAGTCCGTTCACCGGCTCCGCGCACCGCACCGAGGAATGGCGGCACCTGCGCCTGACTCTCGACGCGGGCGTCGCGACCGTCACCCTCGCCCGGCCCGACAAGCTCAACGCCCTGACCTTCGGCGCCTACGCCGACCTCCGCGACCTCCTGCCCGAGCTGGCCCGCGACGGTTCCGTACGGGCCCTCGTGCTCGGCGGTGAGGGCCGCGGCTTCTGTTCCGGCGGTGACGTCGACGAGATCATCGGCGCCACCCTGGCCATGGACACCGGCCAGTTACTCGACTTCAATCGCATGACCGGCCAGGTCGTGCGGGCCCTGCGCGAGTGCCCCTTCCCGGTGGTCGCCGCCGTCCACGGGGTCGCGGCGGGCGCCGGTGCCGTCCTCGCGCTCGCCGCCGACTTCCGTGTCGCCGACCCGACCGCCCGCTTCGCCTTCCTCTTCACCAAGGTCGGCCTCTCCGGCGGCGACATGGGCGCCGCCTATCTGCTGCCCCGCGTCGTCGGCCTCGGCCACGCCACCCGGCTGCTGATGCTCGGCGAGACCGTCCGTGCCCCCGAGGCCGAACGCATCGGCCTCATCAGCCAGTTGGCCGACGAGGGCGAGGCGGCCGCCGCGGCGCAGGCGCTCGCCCGGCGCCTCGCCGACGGCCCCGCCCTCGCCCACGCCCAGACCAAGGCCCTGCTCACCGCGGAACTCGACATGCCGCTCGCCGCCGCCATCGAGCTGGACGCCGCGACCCAGGCGCTGCTGATGAACGGCGCCGACTACGCCGAATTCCACGCCGCGTTCACCGAGAAGCGGCCCCCCAAATGGCAGGGGCGGTGACGATGAAGGTCGCGGTCATCGGTGGTGGGCCCGGCGGTCTCTACACCGCCGCGCTCTTGAAACGTCAGGACCCCGGGCACCGGGTCACCCTCTGGGAGCGCAACGCCCCCGACGACACCTTCGGTTTCGGTGTCGTCCTCTCCGACGAGACCCTCGGCGGCATCGAGAGCGCCGACCCCGTCGTCCACCGCGCCCTGAGCGCGGAGTACGTCCGCTGGGACGACATAGACGTCGTCCACCGCGGCCGCGTGCTGACCTCCGGCGGTCACGGCTTCGCCGCCCTCGGCCGCCGACGGCTCCTGGAGATCCTCCACGAGCGCTGCCGCGCCCTCGGCGTGACCCTGCACTTCTCCGCCGAGGCGCCGCCCGCCGCCGAGCTGGCCCGCTCCCACGACCTCGTCGTCGCCGCCGACGGGGTGCACAGCCGTACCCGCGAGGCCCAGCGCGATGCCTTCCGCCCCACCCTCACCACGCACCGCTGCCGCTACATCTGGCTCGCCGCCGATTTCGCCCTGGACGCCTTCCGCTTCGAGCTGGCCGAGACCGAACACGGTTTGATGCAGCTGCACGGCTACCCCTTTTCGCCCCATGCGAGCACCGTCATCGTCGAGATGCGCGAAGAGGTGTGGCGGCGCGCCGGCCTCGACCACTGTGACGAGGACGCCTCCATCGAGCAGTGCGGCAAATACTTCGCCGACTTCCTCGGCGGGCGCACCCTGCGCTCGAACCACTCCGCCTGGACCGCCTTCCGTACCGTCGTCAACGAACGCTGGTCCCACGGGAACACCGTGCTGCTCGGCGACGCCGCCCACACCGCCCACTTCTCCATCGGCTCCGGCACCAAGCTCGCCGTCGAGGACGCCCTCGCCCTCACTGCCCATCTGGCGGACCGGCCCACGGTCGCCGAGGCCCTGGCCGCCTACGAGGCCGAGCGGGGCCCGGTGGTGGCGTCCACCCAGCGCGCGGCCCGCGCCAGCCTGGAGTGGTTCGAGAACCTCGCCGTCCATGTCGACCAGCCGCCCCGCCGGTTCGCCTTCAACCTCCTCACCCGCAGCCGCCGCGTCACCCACGAAAACCTCCGCCTGCGGGACGCGGACTTCGTCGCCGCCGTCGAGCGCGAGGCGGGCATACCCCCCGCGACACCGCCGATGTTCACCCCTTTCCGGCTACGCGAACTGACCCTGCGCAACCGCGTCGTCGTCTCCCCGATGGACATGTACTCCGCCGTCGACGGCACTCCGGACGACTTCCACCTCGTCCACCTCGGCGCCCGGGCCCTCGGCGGCGCCGGGCTCGTCATGACCGAGATGGTCTGCGTCAGCCCGCAGGGCCGGATCACCCCGGGCTGCACGGGCCTGTACGCGCCGGAACACGAGGACGCCTGGCGCCGCGTCACCGACTTCGTCCACACCCGGGCCCCCGGCACCGCCATCGGCGTCCAGCTCGGCCACTCCGGCCGCAAGGGCTCCACCCGGCTCATGTGGGAGGGCATCGACCAGCCGCTCCCCGACGGCAACTGGCCCCTCGTCGCCGCGTCCCCGCTGCCCTACCGGCCCGGCGTCAACCAGACCCCCAAGGCCCTCACCGGACCGGAACTCGCCGAGGTCCGCGAGCAGTTCGTGCGCTCTGCCGAGTCCGCCGCCCGAGCGGGTTTCGACCTCCTCGAACTGCACTGCGCGCACGGCTATCTGCTGTCCGGCTTCCTTTCCCCCCTCACCAACCGGCGCGACGACGCCTACGGCGGTGACCTCGAGGGCCGACTGCGCTACCCCCTGGAGGTCTTCGACGCCGTACGGGCCGTCTGGCCCGCCGAGCGGCCCATGACCGTCCGCATCTCCGCGACCGACTGGGCCGCGGGCGGCACCACCGCCGACGACGCGGTCGCCGTCGCCCGAGCCTTCGCCGACCACGGCGCCGACGCCATCGACGTCTCCACCGGCCAGGTCGTCCCCGACGAGAAGCCCGCCTACGGCCGCTCGTACCAGACGCCCTTCGCCGACCGGATCCGCCACGAGGTGGGCGTCCCCGTCGTCGCGGTCGGCGCCATCTCCTCCTGGGACGACGTCAATTCGCTGATCCTGGCGGGCCGTGCGGACCTCTGCGCCCTCGCCCGCCCGCACCTCTACGACCCGAACTGGACCCTGCACGCCGCGGCCGACCAGGGCTACACCGGTCCCGGCGCGCCCTGGCCGCAGCCGTACCGGGCGGGCAGCCGCAAACCACCGACGGGACGCACCGCCTGACCGCTCACGCCGGTACCGGCCCGGCTATACCAGGACCGGTGCGACGAACCGCTCGCCCGCGTCCCGCAGCCGCGCGTGCAGGGCGCCGAACACCCGGGCCGCCCGCCCGCCCGGCCACCGGTCCGGCAGCAGCGAGGCCGGCAGCCCCGGGTCGGCGTACGGCAGCCGCCGCCAGGAGTCCAGCGCGAACAGGTAGTCGCGGTAGGCCTCCTCCGGCGGCAGCGTCCGCCGGCGCGCCCAGCGCCGCAGCACGGGCTCGTGCGCGTCCAGGAACGCGCGGTGCTGTGTGGCCAGCGCGTCCAGGTCCCACCACCGGGCCACCGCCTCGGGGGTCGGGTCGAAGCCGAGGTGGCCGCCCTTGAACAGGTCGACGTAGGCGTCCAGTCCGAGCCGCTCCAGGGTGTGCCGTGTCTCCTCGTGGACGTGCGCCGGGGCGATCCACACCCCGGGCGCCGCCGTGCCGAACCCCAGTCTGGTCAGCCGGGAGCGCAACAGGTGCCGCTTGTGCCGCTCCTCCTCGGGAACCGAGAAGACGGCCAACAACCACCCCTCCCCGGCCCGCGCCGGCGAGCGGCCGTAGATCCGCCGGTCGCCGTCGCGCAGCAGCTCCCGGGCGTCGTCCGACAGCCCGTAGCCCGCCGCCCCGTTCGCCGTGCGGCCCGCGACGAGCAGTCCGCGGCGCTTGAGCCGGGAGACGGCGGACCGCACCGACGGGGAGTCCACACCCACGGCGCCGAGCAGCCGGATGAGGGCCGCGATCGGTACCGGACCGGCCGGGTCGTCGGCACTGCCGCGCCCGTACGCGCCGTAGAAGGTGACGATGAGGGACCGGGGGGTGTGGGACGGCTGCGGGTCTGTCGGCTGGTCAGTCGGCTGGTCAGTCACGGGGAAACTGTAAAGCGCCCGCGCGCAGCCTGAAGCGCTGGAGTTTGCCGGTGGGCGTGCGGGGAAGGGCGTCCAGGAACTCGATCTCGCGAGGGCACTTGTAGGGAACGATCTCCTTTTTGGTGAACTCCCGCAGCTCCGCGACGGTCTCCTCGGTACGCGGCACCCCCGCTCGCAGCACCACGTGCGCGACGACCACCTCGCCGCGCCGGCTGTCCGGCCGCCCGACGACGGCCGCTTCGAGGACGTCGGGATGGCGTAACAGCGCTTCCTCGACCTCGGGGCCCGCGATGTTGTACCCCGCCGAAATGATCATGTCGTCGGCGCGGGCCACATAGTGGAAGTAGCCGTCCTCGTCCCGGAGGTAGGTGTCCCCGGTGAGATTCCAGCCGTTCTGCACGTAGCCGCGTTGACGCTCGTCCGTCAGATAGCGGCAGCCGGTCGGGCCGCGCACGGCCAGCAGCCCCGGTTCGCCGTCCGGCAGCGGACGGCCGTCGGCGCCCACCACCCGCGCCTCGTAACCGGGCACCGGCAGCCCGGTCGTACCGGGCCGGGCCGCCTCGTCGGCCGCGGAGATGAAGATGTGAAGCATCTCGGTGGCGCCTATGCCGTTGATGACGCGCAGCCCCGTCGCGCGCTGCCAGTCGTACCAGAGGGCGGCAGGCAGGTGCTCGCCCGCGGAGACGCACCGGCGCAGCGAGGAGATGTCGTACGCGCCGAGCTCGCCCAGCATCGCGCGGTAGGCGGTCGGCGCGGTGAACAGCACCGAGACACGGTGCCGTTCGATGTCGGCGAGCAGCCGCCGGGGGCCGCCCCAGTCGGCGAGCAGGGTCTGCGCCCCGGCGCGCAGCGGGAAGACGAGCAGCCCGCCGAGTCCGAAGGTGAAGCCCAGCGGCGGGCTGCCCGCGAAGACGTCGTCGGGTCGTGGCCGCAGGACCTGCGCGGAGAAGGTGTCGGCCATGACCAGCACGTCACGGTGGAAATGGATGCAGCCCTTGGGGCGTCCGGTCGTACCGGAGGTGAAGGCGATGAGCGCGACGTCGTCCGCGGAGGTCTCGACAGGTGCGTACGCTATGGATTTTTTGGCCGCGAGCCGCAGCAGGTCGTCCCCGTCGCCCCCGCCGAAGGGTGTGATCGCCAGGGCCGGGGCCCCGGCCGCGACCAGGTCGTCGAGCGACCGGGCGTCGCACAGCGCGTGCCGCACCCGCGCGAGTTCGCAGATCGTCGCGAGTTCGTGCGGGCGCTGCGCGGCCAGCACCGTCACCGCCACCGCCCCCGCCTTCATCACCGCGAGCCAGCAGGCCGCCAGCCAGGGCGTGGTGGGTCCCCGTAACAGGACCCGGTTGCCGGGGACCACCCCGAGGTCCTCGGTGAGCGTGCGGGCGATCCGGTTCACCCGGGCGTTCAGCTCGCCGTACGACCAGACGCCGCCCTCGCCGTCCCGCACGGCGGGCCGGTCCGCGCCCAGCCGCGCCACCGTCGCGTCCAGCAGCTCGACACCGCAGTTGAGGCGGTCGGGGTAGCGCGGCCCACGCGCCCCCGCCAGATCGAAGCGGAGGTCCGGCCACTGTCCGCGGGGTGGTAAGTGGTCGCGCGGGAAGGTGTCGACATGGGCCGACGGCATGAGCTCCATCGCGGGTTGCGCCCCCTAGCGCCGAGGAAAAATGGAGGTGAACGGGGGACTTGCCAGCCATGCGGATCCGCTGCCAGCGTAGCGACTTGGTGACGGCAGTCAACAGAGCGCGATAATCACCGACAGAGGAGGGTGCCCGGTGTCGACACCGTTCGCACTGGATGAGGGGCAGCGTGATTGGTGCGCCGAACTGCGCGCGCTCGCCGCGGGACGGCTGCGCCCCCTGGCGGACAAGGGCGAGCCCGGCCGCGTCAACCGGCCCCTCGTCGCGGCCCTCGGCGAACTGGGCCTGCTGGCCCGGCTGTTGCCCGCCGACGGATCCGTACGGGCCATGGACCTGTGCCTGCTGCGCGAGTCCCTCGCCCTGGAGTCCACGGAGGCCGAGACGGCCCTCGCCCTCCAGGGCCTCGGCACGTACCCGATCGTGGACGCGGGGACGGCCGAGCAGCGGGCGCGCTGGCTGCCGGAGGTGGTGGCGGGGCACGCGATCGCCGCGTTCGCGCTCAGTGAGCCCGGCGCGGGTTCCGACGCGGCGGCGCTCGAACTGCGCGCGGAGCGCGCGGGGCCCGCCTGGCGGCTCACGGGGGAGAAGTGCTGGATCTCCAACGCCCCCGAGGCCGACCTCTACACCGTCTTCGCCCGCACCGGCCCGGCCCCCGGCGCCCGTGGCGTCACCGCTTTCCTCGTGCCCGCTGACCGCCCCGGCCTCGGCGGCCGCCCGCTCGCCATGGTCAGCCCGCACCCCATCGGCACCCTCACCTTCGACGCCGTCCCCGTCGGTCCCGACGACGTCATCGGTGAGGTCGGCGGCGGCTTCCGGGTCGCCATGCGCACCCTGGACCTCTTCCGCCCGAGCGTCGGCGCCTTCGCCGTCGGCATGGCGAGGTCCGCGCTCCGCGCCGCCCTGGCCCACGCGGCCGGACGCCACGCGTTCGGTGGACCGTTGAAGAACCTCCAGGCCGTCTCCCACCAGCTCGCCGAGATGGCGACCCGCACCGAGGCCGCCGCCCTGCTCGTCCACGCGGCCGCGGCGGCGTACGACGCGGGGGAACCCGGCACGGCGGGCCGCTCGGCGATGGCCAAGTTGTTCGCCACCGAGACCGCGCAGTACGTCGTGGACGCCGCCGTGCAGATCCACGGCGCCCGCGCCCTGGAACGCGGCCACCTCCTCGAACACCTCTACCGCGAGGTCCGGGCGCCGCGCATCTACGAGGGCGCGACGGAGGTGCAGCGCACGATCATCGCGAAGGAGCTGTACCGGGCGGCCGCGGAGGGCGCCACCGTACCCACGGGCACCCGGGAGCCGGGCCGATGAGCGACCTCGAACGTGTCAACCCCGCCGAACTCTCCCCGCCCTCCGGCTTCTCCCACGCCGTCACCGCCACCGGCGGCCGACTGGTCTTCCTCGCCGGACAGACCGCCCTCGACGGCGCCGGCAGGGTCGTCGGTCAGGGCCTGCCGGAACAATTCGAGCGGGCCCTGGCCAACCTCCTCGCCGCCCTGCGCGCTGCCGGAGGCGAGCCGCACCACCTGGCGCGCGTCACCGTCTACGCCACGGACGTCGGCGACTACCGCGCGCACGCCCGCGACCTGGGCGCGATCTGGCGCCGACTGGCCAGTCGTGACTATCCGGCCATGGCTGTGATCGGCACGACCCGGCTCTGGGACGAGGAGGCCCTGGTCGAACTGGACGGGGTCGCGGTCCTGCCGTGACCCGCGCCGGACCGCTGCGCGCTCAGCCCGCGCCCGCGCCACCCTCCTGGTCGTCGCGGGCGGCGGCCCAGCCGCGCAGCCATGCCGCCCGCCGCGGATCGCCCGGCGGATACGGACAGTCGGCCACCTGCTCGCCCAGCTCGTACGCCAGCCGCCCTTCCTTGAGCGCCACCACCAGCTCGGCCTTGTTCACCGCCACGAGGGCCACCTCTCCACCGACATTTGGGTCCGTGGGATCAGTGTGACCCGCGGGATCAGATGTCGCGGAAGATCTCGATCTGCGCGCCGATCGAGTTGAGCCGCTCCGCCAGGTCCTCGTAACCCCGGTTGATCACATAGACGTTGCGCAGCACCGACGTGCCTTCCGCGGCCATCATGGCCAGCAGGACGACCACGGCGGGCCGCAGGGCCGGCGGGCACATCATCTCGGCCGAGCGCCAGCGGGTCGGGCCCTCGACGAGGACGCGGTGCGGGTCGAGGAGCTTGACGTCGGCGCCGAGGCGGTTGAGGTCGGTGAGGTAGATGGCGCGGTTGTCGTAGACCCAGTCGTGGATGAGGCTCTGGCCCTGGGCGGTGGCGGCGATGGCCGCGAAGAAGGGGACGTTGTCGATGTTCAGGCCCGGGAACGGCATCGGGTGGATCTTGTCGATCGGTGCCCGCAGCTTGGAGGGGCGCACCGTCAGGTCCAGTAGCCGGGTGCGGCCGTTGTCCGCCGGGTACTCCGGGCTGCGCTCGTGGTCGAGGCCCATCTCCTCCAGGACGGCCAGTTCGATCTCGAGGAACTCGATCGGCACGCGGCGGATCGTGAGCTCCGACTCCGTCACGACGGCGGCGGCGAGCAGGCTCATCGCCTCGACCGGGTCCTCGGAGGGGGCGTAGTCGACGTCGCGGTCGATGGTGGCCACGCCGTGGACGGTGAGGGTCGTGGTGCCGATGCCCTCGACGCGCACGCCGAGCTCCTCCAGGAAGAAGCAGAGGTCCTGGACCATGTAGTTGGAGCTGGCGTTGCGGATGACGGTGACGCCCTCGTGGCGGGCGGCGGCCAGCAGGGCGTTCTCGGTGACGGTGTCGCCCCGCTCGGTCAGCACGATCGCCCGGGTGGGTGCGACCGAACGGTCGACCTGCGCGTGGTACGTGCCGTCCGTGGCCGTGATCTCCAGGCCGAAGTGGCGCAGAGCCGTCATGTGCGGCTGGACGGTACGGGTGCCGAGGTCACAGCCGCCGGCGTAGGGGATCTTGAAGTGGTCCATGCGGTGCAGCAGCGGACCGAGGAACATGATCACGCTACGGGTGCGGCGGGCGGCCTCGGTGTCCATCGTGGCCAGGTCCAGCTCGGCGGGCGGCACGATCTCGAGGTCGTTGCCGTCGTTGATCCAGCGGGCCTTGACGCCGATGCTGCCGAGCACCTCGAGGATCCGGTAGACCTCCTCGATGCGGGCGACGCGGCGCAGCGTCGTACGGCCGGCGTTGAGGAGGGTCGCGCACAGCAGGGCCACACAGGCGTTCTTGCTGGTCTTGACGTCGATGGCACCGGAGAGCCGGCGTCCGCCGACGACCCGCAGATGCATGGGACCGGCGTAGCCGAGGGAGACGATCTCGCTGTCCAGCGCCTCACCGATGCGGGCGATCATATCAAGGCTGATGTTCTGATTTCCCCGCTCGATGCGGTTCACCGCGCTCTGGCTGGTCCCGAGGGCATCGGCGAGCTGCGACTGCGTCCAGCCCCGGTGCTGACGGGCGTCACGGATGAGCTTGCCGATGCGGGCGAGGTAGGCGTCTGTCATGAGACAGACGGTATCTCAGATATGAGATCCCTTCCCCATTGATCATTGTTCTATTACTATGCAAACAACTGAAAGGGGGGCGTGCGCATGACCCTGAACGCGCCCGTACGTCCTGCGGCGATCCGGCGCCGCCCGTTCGTCGTGGCGTCGCCCTATCTGCTCGGCGCCACCACGTTCCTCACGGTCTTCCTCAGCCGACGGGACCATCTGCCCGATCCCATGGCCACCCACTTCGCCGGCGCGGGCCGTGCCGACGGCTTCACCGCGCTCGACGTCTTTCCCTACGCGGCCCTCGGCCTGCTGCTCCTGCCGGCCGTCGTCTTCGTCCTGTTGACCTGGGCGGAGGGCGGCAGACGGGTGGACGGGAGGGTGCTCGTCGCCATCGCCTACGGGGTCGCGGGGTTCAGCGGCTTTTTGCTCACCGATCTCGTTGTCGCGAACGCGCGGGCCGGCTCCGCCGAGGATGCCCGGCTCGGCCCTTGGCAGCTCGGCGCGGCCCTGGCCGTCGCCGCCGTCGCCGCCGGTCTCGGCCTGCTCCTGGCGGGCCGCAGTGCTCCGGTCGCGTCCGATGCGGCCGACGGCCCGGGTGCCGCGCCCCGGCTCGACCTCCGTGAGGGGGAGAGCGTGACATGGACGCGGACCGTCGGTTCCCGCGCCCTCTTCGCCTGCGGACCAGCACTCCTCGCACTGGGCGTGCTGATCGCGCTCATCGCGGACTGGGGTTCGGCCCTCACCCTGCTCATCCCCGGCGCTCTGCTGTCTGTCATGGCCGGCGCGCGCGTCACGGTCGACCGGCACGGGCTGACCGCCACCGCGCCCTGGCTGTCGTGGCCCCGGCTGCGGGTCCCGCTCGCCCGTATCGAGGAGGCGAGCAGCCGGGACATCAACGCCTGGAAGGACATGGGGGGTTGGGGCTACCGCGTCCACCCGGGCCGCAGCGGGCTCGTGCTGCGCTCCGGCGACGCGATCGTGGCCCGGCTGACCACCGGAAGCGAGTTCGTGATCACCGTCGACGACGCGGCCACGGCCGCCGCACTGCTCAACGCGCTGGTCGCCCGCGACCGCGCGCACCACGGGGGCTGACGTGCTGATCCGACTCGACCCCGCCTCCCCGCTGCCGCTCGGCGACCAGATCGCCGCCGCCGTGCGCGGAGCCATCGCCGACGGCGCCGTCCGTCCCGGCGAACGCCTCCCCGCCGCCCGCGCGCTCGCCGACTCCCTCGGCGTCAACGTCCACACCGTGCTCCGGGGCTACCAGCGCCTGCGCGAGGAGGACCTCATCGAGCTGCGCCGCGGCCGCGGCGCGGTGGTCACCGGCGGCGACACCTCCCCGGGCCGCGCCCGCCTCGTCGAGGGCGTCCGCCACCTGATCGCCGAGGCCCGCACCCTCGGGCTCTCCGACGAGGAGGTCCTGTCCTTGGTCAGGACGGGGCTCGCGGGGCGCTGACCGCGATCAGAGCTCCGAGGTGTCCAGCTCCAGGTCGAAGGGGTCGCGGACCTGCCCGCACGCCGTTCACTCGAACAGGGGAACGACCTCTGATGTTCGTGAGATCACTGCCCGTGGCAGCCACGCACGGCCTATCAGGGCATGACCGTGCCGCAGCGATGTACTAGAGTTATCTCGACATCGAGATATCTGCCGAGAGGCGTACCGCTGCCGCGCCAGTAAGGCATACCTAACTTAGGTTCACCTTAACGGATCGGCGTGGAGCTGTGACGGCAGGATGGCCGTGGTACGCGCGAATTCATGCATGAAGGAGACTGTCGTGTCGGCGAACAGCTTCGACGCCCGCAGCACGCTGCAGGTGGGCGACGAGTCGTACGAGATCTTCAAGCTGGACAAGGTCGAGGGCTCCGCCCGTCTGCCCTACAGCCTGAAGGTCCTGCTGGAGAACCTGCTCCGCACGGAGGACGGCGCGAACATCACCGCCGACCACATCCGGGCGCTGGGCAACTGGGACTCGCAGGCCCAGCCCAGCCAGGAGATCCAGTTCACGCCGGCCCGCGTGATCATGCAGGACTTCACCGGCGTGCCCTGCGTCGTCGACCTCGCCACCATGCGTGAGGCCGTCAAGGAGCTCGGCGGCGACCCGGCGAAGGTCAACCCGCTCTCCCCGGCCGAGCTGGTCATCGACCACTCGGTCATCGCCGACAAGTTCGGCACGAAGGACGCCTTCGGCCAGAACGTCGAGCTGGAGTACGGCCGCAACAAGGAGCGCTACCAGTTCCTGCGCTGGGGCCAGACCGCGTTCGACGACTTCAAGGTCGTCCCCCCGGGCACCGGCATCGTCCACCAGGTGAACATCGAGCACCTGGCCCGTACCGTCATGGTCCGCAACGGCCAGGCGTACCCCGACACCCTCGTCGGCACCGACTCGCACACCACCATGGTCAACGGCCTCGGCGTGCTGGGCTGGGGCGTCGGCGGCATCGAGGCCGAGGCCGCGATGCTGGGCCAGCCGGTCTCCATGCTCATCCCGCGCGTCGTCGGCTTCAAGCTGACCGGTGAGCTCCCCGCCGGCACCACCGCCACCGACCTCGTCCTCACGATCACCGAGATGCTGCGCAAGCACGGCGTCGTCGGCAAGTTCGTCGAGTTCTACGGCGAGGGTGTGGCGGCGACGAGCCTCGCCAACCGCGCCACCATCGGCAACATGTCGCCGGAGTTCGGCTCCACCGCCGCGATGTTCCCGATCGACGGCGAGACGCTGAAGTACCTCAAGCTCACCGGCCGCTCGGAGCAGCAGGTCGCGCTCGTCGAGGCGTACGCCAAGGAGCAGGGCCTCTGGCTGGACCCGGCCGCCGAGCCGGACTTCTCCGAGAAGCTCGAGCTGGACCTCTCCACGGTCGTCCCCTCCATTGCCGGCCCGAAGCGCCCGCAGGACCGCATCGTCCTGGCGAACGCCGCCGCGCAGTTCGCGCAGGACGTCCGTAACTACGTCGACGACGTCGACGAGGCGGGCAAGGAGTCCTTCCCGGCCTCCGACGCCCCGGCCAACACGCCGAACGGCGCCCCGTCGAAGCCGGTCCAGGTCACCGCCGCCGACGGCTCGACCTACGAGATCGACCACGGCGCCGTCACCGTCGCCGCGATCACCTCCTGCACCAACACCTCGAACCCCTACGTCATGGTCGCCGCGGCGCTCGTGGCCAAGAAGGCGGTCGAGAAGGGCCTGACCCGCAAGCCGTGGGTCAAGACCACCCTCGCCCCGGGCTCGAAGGTCGTCACCGACTACTTCGACAAGGCGGGCCTGACCCCCTACCTCGACAAGGTCGGCTTCAACCTCGTCGGCTACGGCTGCACCACCTGCATCGGCAACTCCGGCCCGCTGCCGGAGGAGGTCTCCAAGGCCGTCAACGAGCACGACCTGGCCGTCACCTCGGTGCTCTCCGGCAACCGCAACTTCGAGGGCCGGATCAACCCCGACGTCAAGATGAACTACCTGGCGTCCCCGCCGCTGGTCGTCGCCTACGCCCTCGCCGGCTCCATGAAGGTGGACATCACCAAGGACGCCCTGGGCACCGACACCGACGGCAACCCGGTCTTCCTCAAGGACATCTGGCCGTCCGAGGCCGAGGTCAACGACGTCGTGGCCAACGCCATCGGCGAGGACATGTTCAACAAGTCCTACCAGGACGTCTTCGCGGGCGACGCCCAGTGGCAGGCGCTGCCGATCCCGACCGGCAACACCTTCGAGTGGGACACCGAGTCCACCTACGTCCGTAAGCCCCCCTACTTCGAGGGCATGACGATGGAGACCACCCCGGTCTCCGACATCGCCGGCGCCCGCGTCCTGGCGAAGCTGGGCGACTCGGTCACCACCGACCACATCTCCCCGGCCGGTGCCATCAAGGCCGACACCCCGGCCGGCAAGTACCTCACCGAGCACGGTGTCGAGCGTCGTGACTTCAACAGCTACGGCTCGCGCCGCGGCAACCACGAGGTCATGATCCGCGGTACGTTCGCCAACATCCGCCTGCGCAACCAGATCGCGCCGGGCACCGAGGGCGGCTTCACCCGCGACTTCACGAAGGAAGACGCCCCCGTCTCCTTCATCTACGATGCCTCGCGCAACTACATCGACCAGGGCATCCCGCTGGTCGTCCTGGCCGGCAAGGAGTACGGCTCCGGCTCGTCCCGCGACTGGGCCGCCAAGGGCACCGCGCTGCTCGGCGTCAAGGCCGTCATCGCCGAGTCCTACGAGCGCATCCACCGCTCGAACCTCATCGGCATGGGCGTCCTGCCCCTGCAGTTCCCCGAGGGCGCCTCGGCCGAGTCCCTGGGCCTGACGGGCGAGGAGACCTTCACCTTCACCGGTGTGACCGAGCTGAACAACGGCACCACGCCGCGCACGGTCAAGGTCACCACCGACACCGGTGTCGAGTTCGACGCGGTCGTCCGCATCGACACCCCCGGCGAGGCGGACTACTACCGCAACGGCGGCATCATGCAGTACGTGCTGCGCTCCCTGATCCGCAAGTAAGCGGTATCGACAGGGCGTTCACAGGGCCGCACCCCGTTCGTACGGGGTGCGGCCCTTCGCGTGTGCCAAAAGGCGTCTCTCCACTCGCACGGGGCATACCCCAACACGTCCGGGTGATCCGGGGATTGATGATGTGTACCGCATTCCTATGCGGGTTAGGCTCCCTGCCGTAACGACGCGAAGCCGTCGTTCCAGAGGGAGGGAAAGCAATGGGATCCGCCGTTACCTACGGGGAGCTCGACCGGCTTTGCGGTGAGGAGCTTCCCCGGCGGATCGCGCTTTCGACTGTGCTGCCGGCGGGCGCCTCGGGCGCCGACCCGCCCGTGTTCCAGACGCGGGTGGAAACGGACCACGGGACCACAGTGGCCTACGCCTGCCAGTACCGGCAGAACGCCGACAGCCCACCCTTGCTCGTCGCGCTGGGACTGGCTTCCAGCAACCCCGGTTACAGCACCACGTGTATTCCTGCGGCTATTACCAGCCGCTGACCGCCGCTTTACGAGAAGGGGTACGGAAATGGAAAACGCCATCAGCTTCGAGGAACTCGACAACGTCACGGGCGAGGTGCTGCCCGAGCGGACCGTGATGGGCATCGTGGCCACACCTCTGAACTTCGGGGACCCGGGCGACGGCGGGGGCGCCGGTGCCGGCGCCTCCAGCAGCAGCTCCGCGACGTCGTCGGGCGGCGGTGTGGTCTCCCACGCCCCGAGCGACCACGGCACCACGGCCCTGTCGTCCTGCCAGGCCGTGGACCGACAGGGAACGCCGGGCCTGCTCGGCTCGCTCGGCCTGCCGTCCACGAACCCGACGACCAGCATGACCTGTATGCCCGCGGCGATCTCGAGCCACTGACCGGCTAGCCGGTCGGGCACTTCTTCGGGGAGGAGCCGGAGCCGTCCGGCTCTTCCCCGTCCCTTTCGCAGGCCGTCCGCCGTCAGTCACTTCGCCGTCAGTCACTTCACGGAGAGCGCCCATGGCACTGTCGGAACCCGCGCTGCTGGCCGGCATGGAGCTGGTCGGCGAGTTCGAGGACTCCGGCTACCGCGAGCCGCCCCACCTCGTCTGCCGGCCCGACGGACAGGTCGTCCGTCTCCCCACTCTGCTCTACCAGGTCGTCCGGGCGTTGAGCGCCCTGCCGCCGCGGCAGCGGACGGCGGCGGTGGCCGAGGAACTCAGCCGGCAGACGGGGCGGCAGTTCACCGCGGACCACGTCGCCTTCCTCATCGACAAGAAGCTCGCTCCACTCGGTATCACCACCTACAGCGACGGTTCACCGCCTCCCCCCACCCCCAAGAGCGACCCGTTCCTCTCGTTCCGGTTCCGGGTGGCGGTGCTGCCGGAGCGTGTCACCTGGCTTCTCTCCGGCCTCTTCGCCTGGCTGTTCCGCCCGCTGCTGGTGGTCGGCGCCCTCGCCGCGTTCGTGGCCGGCGAGGTATGGCTGTGGTCGACGCAGGACACCGGTGCCGCGCTGCGGACGGTGCTCTCCTCCCCGGCCGGTGTGCTGCTCGTCGTCCTCCTGGCCATCGCCTCGTGCGTGTTCCATGAAATGGGCCATGGCGCGGCGTGCCGTTACGGGGGTGTGCGGCCCGGCGCCATGGGGTGCGGCATCTACGTCGTGTGGCCCGCCTTCTACACCGACATCACCAACTCCTATCGGCTGGGCCGCGCGGGCCGAATCCGGGCCGACCTGGGTGGTGTCTACTTCAATGCCCTCTTCGTCCTGGGCCTGCTCGCCCTGTACGCGTCGACGGGCTCTCCGCTTCTCCTGGTGGCGATCCTCTCCGTCCACCTGGAAATGTTTCAGCAGCTCATTCCCACACTGCGGTTCGACGGCTATTACATCGTCGCGGACCTGACCGGAATTCCCGACCTCTTCAAGTACATCGCGCCCATTCTCAAGCGGGTCGTGCTCCGCCGACCGCAGGACGACCGGCTCCGCGCCCTCAAGCGATGGCCGCAGATCGTCGTCGCGGTATGGGTCGTGTTCCTGGTGCCGGCCCTCGTTCTTCAGCTGGGCGTCGTGCTCATGAATATGCCCCGCCTGCTCCAGTCCGACTGGCGGGTCGTCAATTCCCTGGTGGAGAACGCCGGTACGTCCGGTAATCAGGTCCTCGGCATGGTCGCGGCCTGTATCCAGGTCCTGTTGCTCACGCTGCCCGTCGTCGGGCTGGCCCTGGTGCTCGGGCGACCGGTACGGTCCCTCGGCCGTGTCATCCGGCGCCGGGTGAGCCGCCGCGCTCCCGCGTGAGCAAACGCGAAGGGCATCTGAGTAAACGCGAAGGGCCGCACCCCCGTCCGGGAGTGCGGCCCTCACCTTCGGATCAGAACATCAGGCGGTACTGGTTCCAGCCCGAGTTGCCGATCTTCACACGGGCCTTGAAGGGCGAGGACGCGTTGCCCGTGCCCTTGTAGAGCCACAGGGCGCCGTCGCCGTCACGGGCGACCAGGTCGCTGCGGCCGTCGAGGTCCACGTCACCGGTGCCGAGCAGCTTGCTGAACTGGCTCCAGCCGGCACCGATCTTCGTGCGGGCGGCGAACGGCTTGGTGTAGTCGCCGGTGCCCTTGTAGAGCCACAGCACGCCATCCTTGTCACGGGCGACGACATCGGCCTTGCCGTCACCGGTCAGGTCGCCCCGGCCCGCGATCTGGGAGAACTGGCCCCAGCCGGGACCGACCTTCTTGCGGCCCGACAGCGAGCCGTCGGCGGAGGCGAGGTAGAGCCACAGCACGCCGGAGCGGTCGCGGACGAGGATGTCCGACTGCTTCGACCCGCCGAGGTTGCCGGGGGTGAACAGCTGGTCGTACTGTGCCCAGTCGGTCGCGACGCGACGGCCGCCGCCGCCGGCGCTGCCGTAGTAGATGTTGCTGTCGGCCCCGCGCAGGTACACGCCGTCGGGCATGCCGTCACCGTCGTGGTCGACACGGGCGGCCGTGTCGATGCCCCGCCAGTCGCCGGCCATGCGCTTGCGGGCGGTCAGCCCGCCCTTGCCGTCAGGCCAGTAGGCGTAGACCTCCCCGGAGTCGTTGACGGCGGAGACCCCCATGAAGGGGGCGGCGGCGGTGGGGCTGCTCGGGCGGAGCGCGCGCGGCGCCGCCAGGCCCGGGGTGCCGGCCTTGGCGTTCGCCTGGGGGGCGCCCTCGGCGGCGCTCCGGGCCTCGGCCCAGCGCTGGGCGCTGTCCTCGGCAGCGTGCCGCGCCGCGCGCTGCGCGGGCGCGGCGGCCGAGGAGCTGTCGGCCAGGGCGGTTCCGGCGGTGGTGCCGACCAGAGCGGCGGCTATCGCCGCGGTCGCGAGACGGCTCAGGGCGCGCCCGCGGTGACGGCCGGGAAGGTGGGCCACGTAGGTCTCCAGAAGAAATCAGACTCAATCAGACAAAGAAGGTGGCGTGTCTGTTTTTGACACGCCACCAGACGAAACCGATCGTTTCACACTTTCTTTACCTGTCAATCACTTTGTCGGCACCCCCAACAGCTCCACCTCGGCCAGCCTGACCTCGCCGTTCGCGCTCTCCAGGCGGTAGTGGCCGTACCGTCCGGGGGCCCGGACGGAGAAGACCCGGGTCTGCCGGTCCCAGGCGAAGGACTCGCCCGTGCGCCGGTCGACCTCAGTCCACGTTCCGCCGTCCGCCGACCCCTTGAGCACCCAGCCGTCCGGGGCCTTCGCCCGGTCGGCCGAGGTCAGCGTGTAGGAGGTCACCCGGGACCCTTCGGGCACCCGCAGGGGCGCGGTGGTGAAGGACGTCTCCGTGGCGGAGGTGTCGTCCGTCAGCGCCGAACCGCTCGACGTGGTCAGATCGGCGGGGGGAGTGGGCACCTTGTCGTCACGGCTGATGGAGGACGGTCCCGCGTCCTTGCCGCTGCCCCATGCGGAGGGCTTCGGCCCCATCGTGAATTCCAGCGTCGCCCCGCCCGCGAGCACGGAGTGCGGGAGCGCGGTGGAGTTCCACGCCTTGCCGTCGACCCGCAGGCCCTGGACGTACACGGCGCGGGCGCTGTTGCCCGGGGCCTTCACCACCAGGTCGCGGCCGTTCTCCAGATGGACCGTGGCCTTGGTGAAGAGCGGTGAGCCGACCGCGTACTCACCGGCGCCCATCACCAAGGGGTAGAAGCCGAGCGCGCTGAAGACGTACCAGGCCGACATCTCGCCGTTGTCCTCGTCGCCCGGATACCCCTGGCCGATCTCACTGCCGAGGTAGAGCCGGGACATGGCCTCGCGGACCTTGGCCTGGGTCTTCCACGGCTGCCCCGCCGCGTCGTAGGTGTAGGCGATGTGGTGCGAGACCTGGTTGCTGTGGCCGTACATGCCCATGCGGACGTCCCGGGCCTCGGTCATCTCGTGGATGATGCCGCCGTACGAGCCGGCGAAATCCGCTGTCCCCGTCTCGGGCGTGGTGAAGTAGGCGTCCAGCTTCTTCGCCAGGCCGCTCCGGCCGCCGTAGAGGGCGGCCAGCCCCCTGGTGTCCTGCGGGGCGGTGAAGGCGAAGTTCCAGCCGTTGGTCTCGGTGTAGTCGTGGCCCCAGACGCGCGGGTCGTAGGCGTCGGGCGACAGCCGCCAGGCCCCGCCGTCGTCCTTGCCCTGGAAGAAGCCGACGTCGGGATCGAAGAGCTTCACGTAGTTCTGGGCGCGCCCCAGGAAGTAGACGGCCTCCTCCTTGTAGCGGGCCCGGTGGGTCCTGGCATAGAGCGCCTCGCCCATCTTCGCGAGCCCGAAGTCGTTGAGGTAGCCCTCCAGTGCCCAGGACACACCCTCGTGGGTCTTCGTGCTCGTGTAGCCGAGGAAGACGGAGGTGTTCATGCCCTTGCGGCCGACACCGGAGTGGGGCGGCGCCACGGTCGCGTTCTTGAGCGCGGCCTCGTACGCCGCCTCGGCGTCGAGACCGATGCCCTTGACGTACGCGTCGGCGAAGGCGACGTCCGAGCTGGTGCCGGTCATCAGGTCGGCGTAGCCGGGGGAGGACCAGCGGGAGATCCAGCCGCCGTCCTTGTACTGCTGGACGAACCCGTCGGCCAGCTTCGCGGCGCTCTTGGGCGTCAGCAGGGAGTAGGCGGGCCAGGTAGTGCGGTAGGTGTCCCAGAAGCCGTTGTTGACGTACACCTCGCCGTCGACGATCTTCGCGCCGGTGCGGGTCGGGGTGTTCTCGCCGGCCGCGGGGGAGAAGGGGCTGGCGTAGCGGGGCCGCGGCCGGGCCCTGGTACCGGTGTTCTCGAAGCCGGAGTTGGGATACAGGTAGAGCCGGTAGAGATTGGAGTAGAGCGTGGTGAGCTGGTCGTGGCTCGCGCCCTCGACCTCCACGCGGCCGAGGATCGCCTCCCATGCGGCGCGGGCGCGGTCGCGGACCCCGGTGAAGGAGGAGCCGGCCGGGATCTCCTGTTCGAGGTTGGCCTTCGCCTGGTCGACGCCGATCAGGGAGGTCGCCAGGCGCAGCGTCACGGCCTTGTCCTTGCCCGGCCGGAAGCGCAGATATCCGGTGACGTCGCCGCCCGCGCCGCCACGAGGGCGGCCGCTCGCGGTCACGGGCGCGTCGAAGACGCCGTAGACGAAGAGCCGTCCGGCGCCGGTGGACAGCCCGCTCCTGACGTCGGAATAGCCGGTGATGACTCCGTGCTCGGGATCGAGCGTCAGACCGCCCTGGTTGGTGACGTTGTCAAGGATGACGCCGGCGTTCTCCCCCGGAAAGGTGAACCGCATCATCGCCGCGTGGTCGCTGGGGGCGATCTCGGCCTTGAGGCCGTTGTCGAAGGTGACGCCGTAGTAGTGCGGCCTGGCCGTCTCGTTGGTGTGCCGAAAGGGCAGGGCGCGGGCCGTGCGGGAGGCGTCGGGGATCCCGGCGGCGGTGGAGGGCATCACCTGGAAGGTCTGCCGGTCACCCATCCAGGGGCTCGGCTCGTGACTGGCGCTGAAGGCCTGGATGGTGGGGCGGTTGTCGGCGTTGTTGGTGGCGGCGTACTGGTAGAGCCAGGTCATGGAGCCCGCGTTGGTCACGGGGGTCCAGAAATTGAAGCCATGGGGTACGGCGGTGGCGGGAAAGGTGTTGCCCCGCGAGAAATTCGAGCTGGAATGGGTGCCGCGCGTGGTGACGGCGTAGTCCGCCAGATGGGCCTGTGGTTTCTCGGCCGGGGCGGGCGCGATCGAGATGTCGTCCACCCAGCCGCGGAATTTGGCGGGCCCCACCGGCGAGTCGTAGGCGACGAGCACCCGGTCGACGGTCTTGCCCGCGGCGACCGCGCCGATCAGCGCTGTCTTGTTGTTCCACTGGTTGACGTACAGCGTCTTGGAATCGGCCTGCCCCCGTGGCGTCAGCCGCGCGCCGTGCTGGTCGACGGCGCCGAGGTCGCTGAGATAGGTGCCGTCGGTGAAGGCGAGGTCGAGCGAGACATGGGTGGCGGGATAGCGGGCATCCGCCTCGGGCATCGAGGGGAAGACCTTGTACGCCAAGCGGGTCCTCGGCGTCACCCTGGTGTGGACGTCGAAGACCTTGTTGTACGAATATCCGCGGCCGGTCGCCTGGTGGGTGCCGCCGTAGCGCAGGGCCTGGGTGCCCGTGAAGCCGACGTTGGCCTTCGCCGTGGGAGAGCCCGTCGGGCCGCGGTCGGTGTGGCTGCGCATGTCGGAGGCGGGCGGAGGGCCGGTGTCCGCCGTCGCGAGCTGCACCTCGGCCAGTTGGGTGACCGCGTCTCCGTTGTTGTGGGCTATGTCCAGCCGGTAGTGCCGGTAGGAGACGGTGCCGTTGAGGGAGAACTCCCGGGTCTGGAAGCGCTTTTCGAAACTCTGGCCCTCGCGGGCGTCCAGGACGGTCCAGTGCGATCCGTCGTCGGAGCCCTTGAGCGTCCAGTCCCGGGGGTCCCGGCCGGGCGCGTCATTGGCGGAGGTCAGCGCGTAGCGGACGGCCTTGACCGGTTCGGACAGCGTGAATTCCAGCCAGGCGGCCCTGTCGAAGGTGAGCCATTTGGTGGCGCTCTCGCCGTCGACGACGTTCTCCTTGACCTCTCCCGCCTCGGCGTTCTCGCCGCTGGCCCGGACGCCGGTCACCTTGTCGGTGGCATTGCCGGGGATCCCGGTGGTGTCGTTGCCGTCCACCCCGGCGGACCTCTTCCGGCCACCCGGGCCGGTCTCGACGGTATTGCGCCAATCGGGCTGCGGTTCACCCTTTTCGAAGGAGGAAGCGAACTCGTCGTCAGGAGCCTTGCCCCGAACGGCGGAAGCGCTTTCGGCCCACCCTTGGGTGCCCTGAGCGGTCGTCAGCAGTACGGTGGCCACGAGGAGGGCGGTGGGACGGGCACAGCTACGCCATCGGTGTCTGAATCTCTGTCGCATCTCATGCCTCTCGACGAAACTGACAACGTTGTCGCTCGAGTCGCGCAGAGTTAAGTAGGGCGTGAGACACCAGTGGTGTCAAGGCTTTTGAGGTTGGTGTCGGCGTATGTCGGCGAGGTCTCAACTCGGGAAAGACTGGTCGTCAAAGCTGCTTTCGATCTTGCCCAGTTGATGGGGAGTGGACTATACCTGTCGGCGTCCGAGGCGACGGTTCGGCGCCGCGGCGGACCCGGGAGGCAGCGGCGGACGACCAAGCCGTGGGAACATCACCGATCCCGGACGCACACCCAGCACACACCAAGCTTCAACTGACCCGCGGTGTCGGGCCCTTCGTCGATGGCGAGTTCGCAAGGGGAAGACCGGTACACCGCCTGAGTCCTGGAGAAGGCGAGGACTTGAGCATGGGATCCACCTCGGAATTCGGCCGTCGCGATCTGATCAAACGAGCGGCGGCCATCGGTCTGATCGCGGTGCCGTCGATGAGCGTGCTGAGCGCCTGCGCGAGCGGCGGCGACAGCGGCGACTCCAACCAGGTCGACAAGGGCGAGAAGAGCGCCACGAACCCGCTCGCCATCAATGAGGGCGCGCCGCTCGACGTCGTCATCTTCGACGGCGGCTTCGGCCAGCAGTACGCGAAGGACGCCGAGGCCGAATACGGCAAGGCATTCCCGGGCAGCAAGGTGAGCCACTCCGCCACCCAGAAGATCCAGTCCACGCTCCAGCCGCGCTTCAACGGCGGCACCCCGCCGGACCTCATCGACAATTCCGGCGCCGAGCAGATGGACATGGGCACCCTCGTCGGAAAGAAGCAGCTCACCGACCTCAATGCCCTCCTCGACGCACCCTCCGTCGACGACCCCAAGAAGAAGGTCCGCGACACGCTGCGCCCGGGCGTCGTGGAGATGGGCCAGTTCGACGGCCAGGAGACCTGGATCCTCTATTACGCCTACACGGTCTACGGCGTCTGGTATTCGAAGACCAATCTGGGCAAGCTCGACGCGCAGTACCCCGAGACCTGGGACGAGATGCTCGCGGTCTGCGAGAAGGCGAAGAAGAAGGGCATCGCCGGCTGGACGTACGCGGGCAAGCACCCGTACTACCTGCCGTTCAGCCTCTACCCCTTCATCGCCAAGATCGGCGGCAAGGAGGTGCTCGACAAGATCGACAACCTGGAGCCGAACGCCTGGAAGGACCCGGCCGTCAAGTCCGCCTTCGAGGCGTACTACGAGCTGTACAAGAAGGGCTACATCCTCAAGGGCACCCCGGGTCTGACCCATATCGAGTCGCAGACCGCCTGGAACGAGGGCAAGGCGCTGTTCCTCCCGAACGGCTCCTGGGTGGAGAACGAGTCGAAGAAGACCACCCCGAAGGACTTCCGGATGGCCGTCGGCGCCCCCTCCAGCCTCGACAAGAGCGACAAGCTGCCCTTCGGGACCATCTGGGCCTCCGGCGGCGAGCCCTTCATCGTGCCGAAGAACGCGAAGAACCCGCGCGGCGGCATGGAACTGCTCCGCATCATGCTGAGCAAGAAGTCCTCGCAGAACTTCATCAAGCAGGTCTCCTCGCTCACCTCCCTCAACGGCGGCACCGAGGGTCTGGCCCTGCCGTCCGGTCTGGCGTCCTCGCAGGAGGCGCTCACCAAGGCCGGCCAGAACGTCGTCAACCCGCGTATCCAGGACTGGTACGTCGCCCTCCAGAAGGAGAAGATCGGCGTGGCGGCGATCGGCGAACTGATGGCCGGCCGGGCCACCCCCGACGAGGCGATCGCCAAGATCCAGCGGTTCGCCGACGACACCGCCAAGGACGCCTCCGTCAAGAAGTACCGGCACAAGTGAGCTCGCGTCACCAGCGGCGGCACCCGCGCGAAGAGATCGGGGTCGAAAGTCATGCAGCACGGTAAGTACCGCTTCATCGCCGGATTCCTGGCCCTGCCGCTGGCGATCTACGGTGTCTTCGTCATCTCGCCGTTCGTCCAGGCCATCTACTACTCCTTCACGGACTGGACGGGACTCAGTCCCGACTTCAAGATGGTCGGCTTCCAGAACTACCAGCGCCTCTGGGACGACGAGGTCTTCTGGAAATCCGTGGGGCACAACGTCCTGCTGCTGCTGGTGCTCCCGCTGGTGACGCTCGGGCTCGGGCTGTTCTTCGCGTTCATGCTCAATGTCGGCGGCCGGCGCAGGAAGAACGCGGCGATCGCCGGGGTCCGCGGTTCGAGCGTCTACAAGGTCGTCTACTTCTTCCCGCAGGTGCTCTCGATCGCGATCGTCGCACTGTTGTTCCAGTTCGCGTACAACCCCAACAGCGGCGCGCTCAATTCCTTCCTCCAGGCCATCGGCCTGGACTCCGTACAGCCGGACTGGCTCGGCGACCCACAGCTCGCGCTGTGGTGCGTCATGGCGGTCATGGTCTGGTGCAACGTCGGCTTCTACGTCGTCCTGTTCTCGGCGGGCATGAGCTCCATCCCGAAGGACTTCTACGAGGCGGCGCTGCTGGACGGCGCCAACCGCGTCCAGACGTTCTTCCGGATCACCCTGCCGCTGTTGTGGGACACGGTCCAGACCGGCTGGGTCTACATGGGCATCATGGCGCTCGACGCCTTCGCGGTCATCCAGATCATGACCGTCGGGCCGGGCGGCCCGGACTATTCCACCGAGGTCCTGGCCTACTACCTCTATACGAAGGCGTTCCGCGACGGACAGGCGGGATACGCCACCACGCTCGGCGTGGCGCTGCTCATCGTCACCATGATCTTCGCGGGCATCGTCATGAAGCTCGGCCGGCGCGAGCGGCTGGAGTACTGATGGCCCTCTCGACGGCCACGCGGCCGAAGCCGACCCCCCGCCCCACCGCCGAACCGGGAGTAGCACCGTGACCGCGCAAGCCGAGCCCTCGGACCTCCCCGACGTCCCGGAAGTCACCACGGCGGACCCCGCGCCCGGCCTGCCGGCGCAGCGCGGCGGGCCGGCGATCGACTCGCCGGGCGGGCGGCTCGGCAGCGAGGGCAGGGTCCTCAACGTCTTCTCGCACGGCGTCCTGGCCCTGTGGGCCCTGATGGTCACCCTGCCGCTGCTGTGGGCGGTGATGAGCGCCTTCAAGACCGACAAGGAGATCTTCACCTCGCCGTGGGCGCTGCCGACGAGCCTGCACTTCGACGCCTGGGGCCGCGCCTGGTCCCAGGCGCACATGAGTCAGTACTTCCTCAACTCGGTGATCGTCGTGGCCGGTTCGCTCTTCGGCACGATGCTGCTGGGCTCCATGGCGGCCTATGTGCTGGCCCGCTTCGCATTCCCCGGCAACCGCTTCGTCTACTTCCTGTTCGTGGGCGGGATGAGCTTCCCCATCATCCTGGCGCTGGTGCCGCTGTTCTTCGTCATGAAGAACATGCAGCTGCTCAACACCTACCCCGGGCTGATCCTCGTCTACATCGCCTACTCGCTGCCGTTCACGATCTTTTTCCTCAGCGGGTTCTTCAAAACGCTGCCCAGTTCGGTGGCCGAGGCGGCGATGATCGACGGGGCCTCGCACACCCGGACCTTCTTCCAGGTGATGCTTCCCATGGCCAAGCCGGGCCTGATCAGCGTCGGCATCTTCAACTTCCTCGGCCAGTGGAACCAGTACCTGCTGCCCACCGTGCTGAACGTCGGCGACGAGGACAAGAAGCTCCTTCCCCAGGGGCTGGTCGCCCTCGCCGTCAGCCAGGGCTACAAGGGCGACTGGTCGGGGCTCTTCGCGGGCCTGGTGATCGCCATGCTCCCGGTCCTCGCCGCGTACATCGTCTTCCAGCGCCAGGTCCAGGCCGGACTGACGGCGGGCGCGCTCAAGTAGCGGTCGTGGCCGCCGGGGCGACGGCGGCAGCCGCACGCACGCCGGAGGCGGCCCCACCAGGTCGTCTCCGGTCTTTGTTCAGCACAGGGTGAACCAGACCGCCTTGCCCCGGCCATGGGCCGCCGGGTAGACGCCCCAGGCCGTGGCGCAGGCGTCGATGAGGGTCAAGCCCCGCCCCGACTCGTCGTCGCAGCCGGCGCTGCGCCGGGCGGGCGCCTCGGGGCTGCTGTCGTGCACATCGACCCGCAGGGTCCGGGAGCGGCAGCTGAGGTCGACGGTCACCGGGGAGTTGGCGTGCACCACGCCGTTGGTGACCAGCTCCGTCGCCAGCAGGCAGGCGGTGTCGGCGAGGTCGAGCCGCCCGTGCCGTTGCAGTGCGAGCTGGAGCGAGCTGCGGATGAGGCTGATCATCCAGGGCTGCGCCGGGATCCGGAGTGTGTACCACCAGTCGGCGGTGGCCAGTTGGGGGTCCTCGCACATGTGCTGGGCTCCGTTCGTTCTATGGCTTGGACGGTGGCTGCGCGTGCATCGCATCGGTTGGCGTGCGTCGCCAATGCCGCAGAAGGCCCCAACTATCCGACAGTTGAACCCCGTCGCGGAGCTGCGCCAAGACAGGCGAGCGGAGGTTATGTCGGGCGAACATGCCGCAGAAGCGCTTGAGTGCGGACAAGCCAAGATCAGTCGGATTGGACCCCGAGGGAACCGGATTCGCCCATTCGGGCTACCCGGGCTACTCAAAGCCTATGGGGTGACTATGTGGAGGTCGGCGGGGTGCCGGTCGCTCCGGCCGGGGCGGGCCCGCTCCCGGCCCTGAGGGGCGGCGGGGCCCCGGGCGCCGTCGCACAGACCGTCCGTGACGGGCTTCACACGATCGCTCCGGGTGATCGAAGACGGGGGCCGGGCAGCGGGCACCGCCGCGGCGGGAGGGGTCCGGGCGCCGTGTCGCGGGCCCGATGGGCCGGGCCCGCGGGGCCCCGCCGCCCCCGCGGATCCGTACGATGTGGGCTCGATGTGGGCTCAAGTGGAGTCAAGGCCTTGACGGGATCTCACCCAGGCGGCTCAGCTTAGGGTTCACATGTTGTACGAAGAGCCGGGCTCCACTGCTGTGGTCCGGCCGAGGGCGCGGCGGTCGTGCCGGGCCCGCGAGGCGGGAGTGAATGGGCGTGGAGACTCCGGGGTCGCAGTCGTCACTGCACCGGGCCAACCTGGAGCGGGTCGTGCGCGCGGTGCGCATGGCGGGCTCGCTCACCCAGGCGGAGATCGCCCGGTCCACAGGGCTGTCGGCCGCCACGGTCTCCAATATCGTCCGGGAGCTGAAGGACGGCGGGACCGTCGATGTCACCCCCACGTCCTCCGGCGGGCGCCGGGCCCGCAGCGTGTCGCTGTCCGGGGACGCCGGCATTGTCGTCGGCGTCGACTTCGGGCACACCCATCTGCATGTCGCCATCGGGAACCTCGCCCATCGGGTACTGGCCGAGGAGGCCGAGCCGCTGGACGTGGACGCCTCCGCCGCCCAGGGCCTCGACCGGGCGGAAGCGCTGGTCAAGAGGCTGATCGCGGCGGCGGGAATCAGCCCGGAGAAGATCGTCGGAGTGGGTCTCGGGGTGCCGGGCCCGATCGATGTGGAGTCCGGGGTGCTGGGCTCGACGGCGATCCTGCCGGGCTGGGCGGGCACCAACCCGCGCGACGACCTCGCCGCCCGGCTCGGGGTGCCCGTGTACGTCGACAACGACGCCAACCTCGGTGCGCTCGGCGAGCTGGTCTGGGGCTCCGGCCGCGGGGCGGCGGACCTCGCGTACATCAAGGTCGCCAGCGGTGTCGGCGCGGGCCTGGTGATCAATGGGCAGATCTACCGGGGCCCCGGGGGCACGGCGGGCGAAATCGGACACATCACCCTGGACGAGTCCGGGCCGGTCTGCCGGTGCGGCAACCGCGGCTGTCTGGAAACGTTCACCGCCGCCCGCTATGTCCTGCCGTTGCTCCATTCGGCCCACGGCACCGATCTGACTGTTGCGCGGATGGTGCAGCTCGCGCGGGAGGGCGACCCGGGCTGCCGACGGGTGATCGCGGACGTCGGCCGGCATATCGGCAGCGGTGTGGCGAACCTGTGCAATCTGCTCAATCCCCGCCGAGTGGTGCTCGGCGGCGACCTCGCGGAGTCGGGTGAGCTGATCCTCGGGCCGATCCGCGAATCTGTCTCCCGGTACGCGATCCCCAGCGCCGCACGGCAGTTGGAGGTCGTGCCGGGTGCGCTGGGCGGCCGGGCCGAGGTGCTGGGCGCCATCGCGCTCGTGCTGAACGAAATGGGCGATTCGACGCTGTTGGACGAGAGCGTCCCGACGGACGCGCCCGCGCCCGCCTGACGGTCGTCACCGTTTCCCCGGGACGGTTCTTGAGTTCACGCAGATAACGAATGGCATCGTTGCCATCTCGTTAAGGATTTACTTCTTGACGGTGCCTTGGTGGCCGAGTTGACTTCCAGCCACCTCGGCCGCAACGAAGCGGCCTCGTCAGGGAGGTTTCTTCAGTGAACACGCATCTGCGTCGTGCCGCCGTCACCGTGGCCGCTGTTTCCATGGCCGCCGGACTCGCCGCCTGTGGCAGCGCCAAGGAATCGGGCAATGGCAGCGGTGAGAAGAAGGACAAGAAGGGGCCGCTCACCATCGGCCTCCTGCTGCCGGAGAACCAGACCGCGCGCTACGAGCGGTTCGACCACCCGCTGATCGAGAAGAAGATCAAGGAATTGGCGGGCCCGGACACCAAGGTTCTCTACGAGAACGCCAAGCAAGACGCCTCCGTCCAGCAGCAGCAGGTCGACACGATGATCACCAAGAAGGTCGACGCGCTGATCGTCGACGCGGTGGACGCGAAGTCGATAGCGGTTTCGGTGAAGAAGGCGAACGACAAGGGCATCCCCGTCGTCGCGTACGACCGCCTGGCCGAGGGCCCGATCAAGGCGTACACCTCCGTCGACAACGAGCGCGTCGGCAAGATCCAGGGTGAGTCCCTGCTCAAGGAGCTGGGCGACGACGCCGACAAGGGCGAGATCGTCATGATGAACGGCTCCGTCACCGACCCGAACGCCAAGATGTACAAGGACGGCGCCCACTCCGTCCTCGACGGCAAGGTCAAGGTCGGCAAGGAGTACGACACCAAGGAGTGGAAGCCGGAGAACGCCAACGAGAACATGAAGGGCGCCATCTCCTCGCTCGGCAAGGACAAGATCGTCGGTGTTTACTCCGCCAACGACGGCATGGCCGGCGGCATCATCACCGCACTGAAGAGCGCCGGATTCGACAAGCTCCCGCCCGTCACCGGCCAGGACGCCGAGCTTTCCGCCATTCAGCGGATTCTCGCCGACGAGCAGTTCATGAGCGTCTACAAGCCGTACAAGCCCGAGGCCGACGCCGCCGCCGAAATGGCCGTCGCCCTGGCGCAGGGCAAGAAGCTCGACTCGATCGCCAAGTCCACCGTCGACAGCGGCACCGAGAAGAAGATCCCCTCGATCATCGTCACCCCCTTCGCACTGACCAAGGGCGACATCGGGAAGTACGTCGGCAAGGAGGGCTTCTTCAACCTGGACGAGATCTGCACCGCCAAGTACAAGGCGCAGTGCGACGCGGCCGGACTGAAGTAAGCACAGCCCCCTTTCCGCTCTTTCTCTCCCCTTGTCCCCACTCCCGCCGGCCACGGCGAAGGAGATGATGCACGTGTCCGCTACGCCCGTGCTGGCGTTGCGCGGGATCTCCAAGCGGTTCGGTGCCGTCCAGGCGCTCACCGACGTAGAGCTCGAGATCCATCCCGGTGAGGTGGTCGCCCTGGTCGGCGACAACGGCGCCGGCAAGTCCACCCTCGTCAAGACGATCGCCGGAGTCGGCCCCGCCGACGAAGGCGTCATCGAATGGGAGGGCAGGCCCGTCACCGTCGACCGGCCGCACGCCGCCCAGGAGCTGGGCATCGCGACCGTCTACCAGGACCTCGCGCTCTGCGACAACCTCGATGTCGTCGGCAATCTCTTCCTCGGCCGCGAGATCGTGCGCGCCGGGGTGCTGGACGAGGTCGAGATGGAGCGCCGCGCCCGTGAGCTGCTCTCCACCCTCTCCATCCGGATCCCCAGTGTCCGGATCCCCATCGCCTCGCTCTCCGGCGGGCAGCGGCAGACCGTCGCCATCGCCCGCTCGCTGCTCGGCGAGCCCAAGGTCGTCATCCTCGACGAGCCCACGGCCGCGCTGGGCGTCGAGCAGACCGCGCAGGTCCTCGACCTGGTCGAGCGGCTGCGCGAGCGCGGCCTCGGGGTCATCCTCATCAGCCACAACATGGCCGACGTCAAGGCCGTGGCCGACCGGGTCGCGGTACTCCGCCTCGGCCGCAACAACGGCACCTTCGATGTGCGGGCCACCTCGCAGGAAGAGATCATCTCCGCCATCACCGGCGCCACGGACAACGCCGTGACCCGCCGCAAGGCGCGCACCGCGGAGGGCGAGAAGTGAGTACGAACCTGTCCAAGTCCGACGGCGCGGGGAACACTCCCGAGGACACGCGTCCCCAGGACGCGCCGCCGGCCGCCGAGGGCGCCGTGACCGCCGTGGACCCGCGACTGCTGGTCCGCGAGGAGGGCTTCGCGGGCTACTGGAGCGAGTTCCGCCGCAAGATGCGCAGCGGCGAGCTGGGCTCGCTGCCCGTGGTGGTCGGCCTGATCATCATCGGCCTCGTCTTCCAGCTCCAGGACTCGGCCTTCCTCGGCGCGGAGAACCTCTCCAACCTCTTCGTCACCGCCGCCGGCACCGGCCTGATCGCGGTCGGCATCGTCTTCGTGCTGATCCTGGGCGAGATCGACCTGTCGGTGGGTTCGGTGAGCGGACTGGCCGCCGCGGTCTTCGCCGTCCTCAACGTCAACAACGGCATGCCCGAGTGGCTCGCACTGGTCCTCGCGCTCCTCTCGGGCACCCTCGTCGGGGCGCTGCACGGGTTCTTCTTCGCCCGGATCGGCGTGCCCGCGTTCGTGGTGACACTGGCCGGTCTGCTCGGCTGGAACGGGCTGATGCTCGAGGTGCTCGGCTCCAACGGCACCATCAACCTGGACGACTCCGGGCTGGTCGCGGGGCTGACCAACCACTACTTCAGCGACGTCGCCGCCGGCTACGGGCTGGCGACGCTGAGCGTGGTCGCGTTCTTCACGCTGTCCTTCCTGGACGCGCGGCGACGCGAGGCGGCGGGCGTCCCCAGCCGTCCGCTCAGTGAGATCGTGCTGCGGACCGCCGCCATCGCGGTGCCCGCCTACGTGGTGGCCTGGCTGTTCAACGAGTACAAGGGCCTGCCGCTGGCCGTGGTGATCTTCCTCGGGGTCGTCGTCGCGCTCGACTTCGTGCTGCGCCGCACCCCGTACGGGCGGAAGGTCTTCGCCCTGGGTGGCAGCGTGGAGGCGGCCCGTCGCGCGGGCATCAACGTCTCCGCGATCCGGATCTCGGTCTTCGCGCTCTCGGGCACGATGGCGGCGCTGGGCGGGATGTTCCTCGCCTCCCAGATCAACGCGGCGAACCAGTCCTCCGGCGCCGGCAGCCTGCTGATGAACGCCATCGCGGCGGCCGTCATCGGTGGCACCAGCCTCTTCGGCGGCCGGGGCAAGACCTGGTCGGCGCTGCTCGGTGTGCTGGTGATCCAGTCGATCGCCTCCGGCATGGCACTGCTGGGCATCGCCTCCGCCGTCCAGTACATGATCACCGGCGCGGTGCTGCTGGCCGCCGTCGTGATCGACTCGGTCTCCCGCAAGACCCAGAAGACGGCCGGCCGGGCGTAGGGCCCCTCCGGCCGGTCTTCGGCTGCGGTGTGTCCTGCCGACGGCGGGCTGTCTTGCCGCCTGCGGGCCGTCTTGCCGCCTGCGGCGGCGGGCGCCCTGCGGGCGCGTTCTCCAAAATAGGAAGAGGGGGAGGTTGGGGGTGAGGGAAAGCAAAAACGCAGCGCGTGGTG
>NZ_JBVIQR010000001.1:220431-236742 GCF_055576875.1 Streptomyces sp. NPDC033229
TTTTGTTTTCGCTCCCAAAACCGTGGGGGGTTTTGGTTTTGGTGGCCCCCACCCACACCCCCCCCGTCCGGCGTACCCGTGTGGCCGGTCCGGCGGGTGATCACGGGCGTATAGCGTGTCTCCCCATGGAGCCGGAGGAAGGATCGGTGGCCGACCTCGTCGCACTCGGGCTGTCCCGCTATGAGGCACGCGTCCACCACGCCCTGGTCAGGCGCGAGTCCTGCACGGCGTCCCAGGTGGCCCGCGAGGCGCGGGTGCCCCGACAGCGGATCCACGACGTGCTGGACGGGCTCGTCCGCGGCGGTCTCGCGGCCGCCCACGGCGGCGCGGCCCGCCGGATCACCCGCGACGGCGGCACCGTGCGCGCCGTCCACACGCACGACGCGCCGACGGACCCCGGGGTACGGGAGAAGGTCCGGCTCTTCGGCCGGGCCGGGCAGGAGGGCCGGGTCACCGACGCGCTGCCGCTCGAGCTCGTCGTCGCCGACGCGGCGCATGTCCTGTGCGACCTGCCCGATCCCGTGGCCGGCAGCGGCTCCACCACCGCCCTCTCCATCGAACCCCCCGCGCTCGCGGCCTGCCTCGGACTGGCCTTCCAGACGGTATGGGACCGTGCTACGCCGATTGCGTGACATACGTCGCATCACCCGTTCACAGGCACCGCGAGCGGAACATTAGACTCGACAGACCGGCAAAGCTCGATCAGCTCGAACGCTTAAGGAGGCACGGGTGGCGCTGCTATCCCGCATCAGGGGACCGCGCGATCTGGACCGGCTGAGCCCGGAGCAGCTCGACCAGCTGGCCGCGGAGATCCGGTCCTTCCTCGTGGACGCGGTCTCCAAGACCGGTGGACACCTCGGACCCAACCTCGGCGTCGTCGAGCTGACGATCGCCCTGCACAGGGTGTTCGACTCGCCGAAGGACAAGGTGCTCTTCGACACCGGTCACCAGAGCTACGTGCACAAGCTGCTCACCGGCCGCCAGGACTTCTCGAAGCTGCGGGCGAAGGACGGCCTCTCGGGCTACCCCTCGCGCGCCGAGTCCGACCACGACGTGATCGAGAACAGCCACGCCTCCACGGTCCTGGGCTGGGCGGACGGCCTGGCCAAGGCCAACCAGGTGCGCCGTACGGGCGACCACGTCGCCGCCGTCATCGGTGACGGCGCGCTCACCGGGGGCATGGCCTGGGAGGCGCTGAACAACATCGCGGTCGCCAAGGACCGTCCGCTCGTCATCGTCGTCAACGACAACGAGCGCTCCTACGCGCCCACCATCGGCGGCCTCGCCAACCACCTGGCCACCCTGCGCACCACCGACGGCTACGAGCGCTTCCTGGCCCGGGGCAAGGACCTGCTGGAGCGCACCCCGGTCCTCGGCAAGCCGCTCTACGAGACGCTGCACGGCGCCAAGAAGGGCCTCAAGGACTTCATCGCCCCGCAGGGCATGTTCGAGGACCTGGGTCTGAAGTACATCGGCCCCATCGACGGCCACGACATCGAGGCCCTGGAGTCCGCCCTGCAGCGCGCCAAGCGCTTCGGCGGTCCCGTCATCGTGCACTGCCTCACCCAGAAGGGCCGCGGCTACAAGCCCGCGGAGCAGCACGAGGGCGACCGCTTCCACGGCATCGGTGTCATCCACCCCGACACCGGGCTGCCGGTCTCGGCGGGCGGCGCCGACTGGACCTCCGTCTTCGGCGAGGAGATGGTCAAGCTCGGCCACGAGCGCGAGGACATCGTCGCGATCACCGCGGCCATGCTCCAGCCCGTGGGCCTGGACAGGTTCGCCAAGGCCTTCCCCGACCGCGTCTACGACGTGGGCATCGCCGAGCAGCACGCGGCGACCTCGGCGGCCGGGCTGGCGACGGGCGGGCTGCACCCGGTCTTCGCGGTGTACGCCACCTTCCTCAACCGTGCCTTCGACCAGGTCCTCATGGACGTCGCCCTGCACAAGTGCGGCGTGACCTTCGTGCTGGACCGGGCCGGGGTCACCGGCACCGACGGCGCCTCGCACAACGGCATGTGGGACATGTCGATCCTCCAGGTCGTGCCGGGCCTGCGGATCGCCGCCCCGCGCGACGCCGACCAGGTCCGCGCGCAGTTGCGCGAGGCCGTCGAGGTCAAGGACGCCCCGACCGTCGTGCGCTACTCCAAGGGCGCGGTCGGCCCGGCGGTCAAGGCCGTCGGCCGGATCGGCGGCATGGACGTCCTGCGCGAGCCGGCCGAGGGCACCGACCGTCCCGACGTCCTCCTCGTCTCCGTCGGCGCGCTCGCGCCGATGTGCCTGGAGATCGCCGACCTGCTCGACAAGCAGGGCATCTCGTCGACGGTCGTCGACCCCCGCTGGGTCAAGCCGGTCGACGAGGCATTGCCCGCGCTCGCCGCACGGCACCGCGTCGTCGTCACCGTCGAGGACAACAGCCGGGTGGGCGGCGTCGGCTCGGCTGTCTCCCAGGCGCTGCGCGACGCGGGCATCGACCTCCCGCTGCGCGACTTCGGCATTCCGCCGCGCTTCCTCGACCACGCCTCCCGCAAGGAGGTCATGGCGGAGATCGGGCTCACCGCCCCGGACATCGCCCGCCAGGTCACGGGCCTCGTCTCCAAGATCGACGGCCGCTACGAGGAGCCGACCGGCTCCGTGGGGGTGGTCAACGGCTGACCAGCGGATTTCCGCTGGTGCCGGTCTCACGGAGGGCCGGTCGGGTCACCCGTTCGGGTGGCTCCGACCGGCCCTCCGTCCCACTCCGAGCCGCAGCCCGATCGACCCCGCCGCGTCTACGCGGTCACCGCACGGCCTTCGGGCCCGGCCGGCGGATCTTCGCGGGGGCCCGACGCCCGGCACTGGGCAGTGCCCCCAAGCCGCTCGCTGGTCCGCGAAGTCCGCCGGACAGGCCCTCCGCCGGACAGGCCCTACGCGCGGATCATCGACAGCAGTAGCCCGTGCGTCTCGGCGTCCGCGGCCACGACGAGCCCACGGCCTGCCGGTCCGAGCGGAGCGCCGTCGACTCCGGTGACGACACAGCCGGCGGCCCGGCACAGCGCGATGCCGGCGGCGAAGTGCACGCTCTCGGTCAGGTCGCCGCCGTCGGTGACGTATGCGGCGCGCTTGCCGGCCGCGACCCATGCCAGCGCCAGCGTCGTGGACACCACCCGCGGCCGGAACCGTTCGACGAACCCGGGGTGAGCGAGCAGGTCCACGGCTCGGAATCCGGGCGCGCTCGGAAAGGGTGGGTCCAGGTTCACGTCCACCAAGCGCGTGGCGGCCGTCGGCGCCAGCCGTGTGTCGCTCCCGTCGCGCCGAACCCACGCGGTCGCACCGTCGGTGAAGAAGATCTCGCCGTTGAAGGGATCGGCCACCGCGGCCGGGCCGTCGCGCAGTGCCACGTTGACGGCGACCAGCATGTTGCCGACGGCGTAGTTGAGCGTGCCGCACAAGGGGTCCACCCACCACTGGCGCACCGCGTCGGCCGCACCCCGCTGCCCGCCCTCCTCGCCGTGCACCGCGTCGTCGGGTCGCGCCGCACGGATGACGCCGAGGATCGCCTCCTCAGCCGCCACATCGGCATCGGTGGCGAAGTCCCCGTCCCCGGCACCCTTGTCGATGCGGGTGAGCCGCTGTCCGTACCTGGCCCGCACGGCCTCCGCGCCGGCTCGCGCCGCGGCTATCGCTACATCAGCGTCGTCAGGGCTCGCAGTTGAATCGATCATGGCGGGCAGAGTAACCGGGGACGACCCGCCCCCGCCGTATGCGAACCACACCGGATCACGGGCGCCGTGGTCGCGCCGGCTCCCGGACCGACACGCCACCGCCCTCCGGCGGGCCGACTGGTTTTCACCTGTCCGGGTGGACCAGTCGGCTCGTTCGCATAGGTGCCGCTGCGTCCTATCGGGTGAATCCTGGGAGCGGTGGCCGGGATGGGCCGGATCCGGCCCGGATCATCGCGGACACTCGCTCAGTTGCAGGGACGAGCGACGGTCGAGCAGGCGGAGGTGGGCTGATGAGCACAGTGCGACCCTCCCGGAACAGCCGCGGCAGGAGCGGCATCTTCCGGACCAAGACGGTGGAGCAGGCCATCCGGGACACCGAGGAGCCGGAGCACGCGCTCAAAAAGTCGTTGTCGGCCATCGACCTCACCGTTTTCGGTGTCGGTGTCGTCATCGGCACCGGCATCTTCGTTCTCACAGGCAAGGTCGCCAAGGAGAACGCGGGCCCCTCCGTGGCCCTCGCCTTCGTCCTCGCCGGTGTGGTGTGCGGGCTCGCGGCGCTCTGTTACGCCGAGTTCGCCTCCACCGTTCCGGTGGCCGGATCCGCGTACACCTTCTCGTACGCCTCGCTCGGCGAGCTGCCCGCGTGGATCATCGGCTGGGACCTCGTCCTGGAGCTGGCGCTGGGCTGCGCCGTGGTCGCCGTGGGCTGGTCCGGCTATGTCCGCTCACTGATGGACAACGCGGGCTGGCATCTGCCCACCGGGCTGGAGGGCACCCATGAGGGCCGCTTCGGCTTCGACATCCTCGCCTGCGCGCTCGTGCTGGTCCTGACCGCGATCCTGGTCCTCGGCATGAAGCTGTCCTCGCGGGTGACCGCCGTCGTGGTCGCCGTCAAGGTCACCGTCGTCCTGCTCGTCATCATCGTGGGCGCCTTCTTCATCACCGGCTCAAACTATGACCCCTTCCTCCCGGATTCCGAGGCCACCGAGGCCGGGGGCGGCGTGAAGGCGCCGCTGATCCAGGTGCTGTTCGGGTTCGCACCCTCGAACTTCGGCGTCATGGGCATCTTCTCCGCCGCCGCGGTGGTCTTCTTCGCCTTCATCGGCTTCGACATCGTCGCCACCGCCGCCGAGGAGACCCGCAACCCGCAGCGTGACGTCCCGCGCGGCATCCTCGGCTCGCTCGTCATCTGCACGGTGCTCTACGTGGCCGTGTCCATCGTCGTCACCGGCATGCAGAAGTACACCGATCTGTCCACGGACGCGCCGCTCGCCGATGCCTTCAAAGCCACCGGTCATCCCTTCTGGGCCGGTCTGATCAGCTTCGGGGCGGCGGTCGGCCTCACCACCGTGTGCATGATCCTGCTGCTCGGCCAGAGCCGGGTGTTCTTCGCGATGAGCCGCGACGGGCTGCTGCCGAGGATCTTCTCGCGGGTCCACCCGAAGTTCGGCACGCCCTACCGCTCCACCATCCTGCTCGGTGCCGTCGTCGCGGTGCTCGCCGGCTTCACCTCGATCGACGTGCTGGCCGAACTGGTCAACATCGGCACCCTCTTCGCCTTCGTCGTCGTCGCACTCGGCGTCATCATCCTGCGCCGCACCCGCCCCGACCTGCCGCGCTCCTTCCGGGTCCCGCTCGTCCCCTTCATTCCCGTGCTGTCCGTGGTGGCCTCGGCGTGGCTGATGCTCAATCTGACGGGGGAGACCTGGCTGCGGTTCGCGGCATGGATGGTGCTGGGCATCGTCGTCTACTTCGTCTACGGGCGCGGACACAGCCGTCTCGGCAAGGCGGATGCCTCGGTTCCGCCGACTCCGCCGCGCATTTAGCAGGACACAGCCCCGTATGTCAGCTCTGAATGGGGCATACGGGGCCCTAGGTTGACGTGCATGTCAGTAGCGCAGCGCGTCGCCGTCCCGGCCCCCGCCCCGGGCGCACGGCCCTACGGGCCGCCCACCGCGCCCGGGGTCTGCCGTTTCTGGCCCCGGCTGCTGCCGCTGCTGTGCGCCCTGGCCGTGACGACCCGCCTGCCGTCGTTCATCCGCCCCCTGTGGAACCCCGACGAGGGCTTCCTCGCCACCGAGGCCCGGATGCTCGCTCGCGGCGCCGTCCTCTACAGCACCGTCGTCGACCGCAAACCGCCCCTCCTGCCCTGGCTGTACCAGTTGTGCTTCGGGCTCTTCGGTGACGGCTCGCTGCTGCCCGTCAAGGTCCTGGCGGTGCTGGCGCAGTTGCTGACGGCGGTTCTGCTCGCCTCCTTCGCCCGCCGCCGCTGGGGGGAGCGGGCCGCCCGCACGGCGGGCGTGCTGTATCTGCTGGTGTCCATCGGCCTCGACCCGGAGGACGCCCAGGCCGCCGCCTTCGAGGTGTTCATGGTGCCGTGGACCGCGGCCGCCATGTGGTGCGCGGACCGCGGCCGTTGGGCCGCCTCCGGGCTCGCTGTCGCGGGTGCCGTGCTCACCAAGCAGACCGGGGGCGCGGTGCTCGCCCCCGTCCTCCTGCTGCTGTGCGCCCACCACCGGCGCGCGGCCGGTGCCGGTGCCCTGGCCCTCGGGCTCGTCCTGCCCGTCGCCGCGGTCGCCTGGCTCACCGGGCCCGCCCGGCTGCTGTTCTGGACGGTGACCGGCTCCGGCTCGTACGCGTCGGCGCAGGGGGTCATCACGCTCGCGCTCAGCCGTGCCGCGTTCAACGCGGGCGTCCTCTGCGTCGGTTGCGCCGGCCTGCTCGCCCCCGTCGCGGTGCTGCTGCTGACCCGTCGCCGGGTCGCGCCACCCGAGCTGTGGCTGTGGACGGCCGCCTCGGCCGTGGCCGTCGCCACCGGATTCCACTTCTTCGGCCACTACTACCTCCAGCTGCTGCCGCCGCTGACCCTGCTGGGCACCGCGGCGCTGTGCACGCTGACCCGCCCGGCGTCCGGGCTGTCCACTGCGGGATCCATGCTGACCTGCGCGTTCTTCCTGGCCTGGGGGCTCACCTCGCACGCGCCCGGCCTTCCGCACTCCCTGGCGGTGGCCCGGGCCGCCCGGGAGCGGACCGCGCCCACCGACCGGGTGCTGTTCTGGGGCATGCACCCCGAGCAGTACTGGTTCGCGGACCGGTGGCCCGCCGGGCACTGCCTGACCGCCGGACTGCTGACCAACTACAGCGGCGGTCGCGGTCCTTCGCGCGTCGGCGAGGCGTACGGCGTGCCCGGCACCTGGCCCGTCTTCCGGCGTGAGCTGCGTCTGCGCCCGCCCGCCCTCATCGTCGACGACTCACGGGGAAAACCGTACGAACCGTCCCGCATGCCCTCCCTGCGAGCGGTCCTGGACCGCCGGTACGAGCGGGTGGCCGTCGTCGACGGCGCCGTCTTCTACGCCCGCCGACCCGGGCCGCCGCGGCCGATGGCACCCGGGAGAGCCGCATAAACGGAAAAACGCACCCGGTATTCGCGCACAACCGAAATGTTATTGTCGAGGGTCGACGAATGGGGTCCGCGCGGTGCGGAATTGAGCCCGCCCCCGTAAAACCAGGGCCCCGACGCCGACCCCCCGGATAACGACCAGAGAGGCTGGCAGCGAGTCATGGCAGTGCGGACGGCCAACCCGACCACCGGCTGGCTGCTGCGGGGTGCGGACGGGCGGCTGACGGCCTACGCGCCGACCGCGGGCGGCCTCGCGCGCTGGACCGAGACCCGGCCCGGCGGGCCGGAGTGGACCGGTCCGGAGCTGCTGACCGTGCCGGGCCTGGAACCGTATCTCTCGCTCACCCAGAGCGCCGCCGGCTACGTCTACCTCGTCGGTCTGCGACGCCGTGAGCTGGACGACGGCCGCACCGAGACCGACATCGTCTACGCGACCCAGTTCCAGTCGGGCCGGGCGCTCACGCCCTGGCGCTCGATCGGCACGCCCTACGGCCAGGACGCGCAGCGGGCGGACCAGATCGGTGTCCCCACGGCGGTCGTCGACTCGGTCGGCCTGCACGTCTTCGTGCGCAACGCCGGCGACGGAGTGTGCGGACGGCGCCAGGACGGCCGGGGCATCTGGCAGGCCTGGACGGACATGAAGGGCAGCCACGTCCTCGACGAGCTCACCGCCGCCAGGACGGACGCCGGACGGATCGAACTCCTCGCGCCCGCCGCGGAGTTCGTGGTGCGCTGGCGGCAGGAGGAGGCCGGCGGCCCGCTGCGGCGGATCCTCAACCTCCCCGCGAAGCCCATGGCCGGCTCGTCCAGCTCGGCCCCCACCGGTGACGACCGCATCACCCACTTCTGGCGGGACGCGACGGACTCCGCGCTGCACGCCCACCGCTCCGAGGGCTCCGCGAGCACCGGCGGCGAGGAGGGCCTCGACACCCCCTGTCCCACCGTCTCCGGCGGCACCGGCTCCGGTCCGGTCGCGGCGCTGCGCGCCACCGTCGACGGCCACGGCTGCACGGTGCTGGCCCAGCGGGCCGCGTCCGGGCTGCCCGCCCTCGCCGCGTACCCCGCCGACGACGAGCAGGCGGACGTCTTCTGGTCCGAGACCGGTGAGGAGTGCGTGGGCGCGCCCGCGCTCGCCCTCGACGCCCACGGCCGGGTAGTGCTCGCCGCCCTCGGCTCCGACGGCCGACTGCGCGTCGCCCGTCAGCGGATGGACGAAGCGGGGCTGGCCCTGGGGGCCTGGGACCGGGTGTGAAGTCTTGACGCCGACCCGGCCGGCGTCGGTCGGCGGGCTCACCCGCCGTGTCGTCCTCAATCGCCGGACGGGCTGCTGTGCTGTGTCCTCAAGCGCCGGACGGGCTGAAGTCAGCCCGTCCGGCGATTGAGGACACCGCCGCGCAGCGGAGGTGCGCACGCCACGACCCGCAGGGGCAAGCGCACGCCCGCGAGGTCGACCGGCCGGGCCCCAAGCCGCTTTGCGGCTAAAGCCGCTTGGCGCTGCGCAGCCCCGCCGCGTAGTAGCCGCTGCCGTCCAGACGGGCCGTGCCGCCCTTGTCGCCGAACGTCGGCCCGTTGGCCTCTTCCCGGCTGGAGATGAAGCGGGGCTTGCCGTCGGTGTCGAGGCCCATGTACATGCCGACGTGGTCGAGCCGCTCGCCCGTACGTCGGTCGACCTTGAAGAACACCAGGTCGCCCGGCTGGAGCCGGTCGATGTTGTCGGGGCGCTTGTCACCCAGCTCGATCACCGGCACACCGGGGGAGAGCCGGGCCATGCCGTTGGCCGTGCGCGGCAGGCCGTCGCCCTTGACGTCCTTGCTCATCAGCGGGTACCGCGCGCGGTACCCGAAGATCGTGCGGATGTAGCCCGAGCAGTCGATCGAGCGGAACCGCAGGGGCTCCGGGCGCTCCACCGTGCCGTCCCGGAAGGTGTAGGTGATGCCCAGGTAGTCGTTGAAGTCCGACTGCTCCAGACGCAGGTCCGCGCCTTCCGAGCCCTTCGGGTTCAGCGGGCCGAACTGCGCGTCGCCCGTGTACGGCACGCCCTGCGCGTCCTTCTTCTGCGGGGCGCCGTCCAGGTACTCCATGGAGATGGCGAAGATGTCCGGCTCCTTGCTGCTCGCCATCTTGCCGTACCAGTCCTTGAACCAGGCGGCCTTCTCTGAGCCCTCCTTCCACGGCTGCGGCAGGAGGCGGATCCAGCTGTCCGTGGTCACCTTCGCCGAGGTGAACTTGGGCTCGGCGAAGGTACGGCTGGGTCCGGTGAGGACCGCGGTGCGGGCGTTGTCCGTGAAGGTGGCCAGCACCCCGCCGTCACCGGAGCGCACGACCGTGCGCGCCGGGTTGGCCAGCCGCTCGAAGCGCTGCTCGCCGGACGCGGGCTTGGCACCGCCGGCCGCCGTGGTGGCCCCGGCTATGGACTCGACGGGCGGGGCCGTCTCGGGCTGCTTGTCGCGCAGCTCCACGGTCAGGTACGCGCTGGTGCCGAGCAGACCGAGCACCACCAGCGTGTGGATCACGTTCCGGGATCGCGGGTTCGCGGGCCCGCCCGTGGCGCTCGGGCCCTTCGTCTTTTGTTCCTTCTTCCGGGACATGGATGCGCTCCGTGGGCTGCGTGTCGAAAGGGGCGGGAGAGTCTTCGGGAGGCGCCGGCGGGGGCGCCTCGGGCCGGTCAGGCCGTGGGCATGAAGCCGAGCAGGATTCCGGCGGTCAGGACGACGTAGTTCGCGAGCGAGACGGTTCCGGTGGCCAGCAGCGTCGCGCCGCGCGGCTGTCGGACCAACTGGTAGGCGATCAGACCGGGGACGATGAAGCCGAGGGTCTGGTTGGCGTACATCAGCGGGTACTGCTGCTGGAGGATGACGTACAAGGTCGCCTGGAGTACCACGCCGGTCAGCACGACGGCCGCGAACAGCCGCTTGCCGTAGAGGATCACGTAGCGCTGGAGCAGCAGCGTGGACAGATAGGTCAGGACGGTGATGCCGACCACCATGGCCGCGCGCTGGAGGTCCTCGACCAGGGTGAGCGCCAGCCAGCCGGGGGTGATCATGCCACCGGGGGAGAGGTTGGTCGTGAGGTAGCAGACCAGCGAGAACAGCAGCCCGAGGGCGATCCCGATGGCGGCGATCTCCGGAGTGAGGACGGCGGGGATCAACGGAATTCTCCTGTGGTCTGCGGCTGCGAGGGGTCGTCTGCGGGCAGTTCGGCCAGCCGCTCCAGGAGCAGCTCGCCCTGGCCGTGGATGTTGCCGATGGCGATCAATGAGGCGCCCGGGCCCAGCCGGCCGAGGATCTCGGAGGTGAGTTCGCCGGGGTCGCGGCGGTCGCCGCCGAGGTCGACGACACGGTCGCGCCACTGGGCGGGAATCGCGTCGGCGGCGCTCTTGGTGGGGTGGCCGATGAGGAAGACCGAGTCCGGGGCCAGCCGGGGGATGATCTCGCCCATCTGCCCGTTGCGCTCGACGCGGTCGGGGCGGCAGTTGATCAGGACGTGCAGCGGCCGTTCGATGGCGCCGAGGCTGAGCAGCTGCTCGACGTTCATCAGCGTCGACTCGGGGTCGTTGGCCGCGAAGATGTTGGCGAAGCGGAACGGCCTGCCCTCGGGGGTGAGGTAGCGCTCCACGGACAGCACACCGGGGTCCGGCGGCGCGTCGTACATCCCCTGCAGGGCGGTGGCGCGCTCGACGCCGAGCAGCTCGGCGACGGCCAGCGCGATGGCGACGTTCTCCTTGAAGGTGAACCAGCTGAAGCCGCGCAGCTCCGCGTCGGTGACCGTCTCCGGATCCACCGCGATCAGCCGGCAGTTCCGCTTGTCGGCCTCCTCCTGGAGGATGTGCAGCCGGTCGACCTCGGCCGTCACACAGATGCCGTTGTGCGGCATGGAGCGGCTGAGCGAACGGGCCACGTCGTCCAGGGTCGGGCCCATCTCGGCGAGGTGGTCCTCGCGGACGTTGCACAGCACGCCGATCGTGGAGCGGATCAGCTTGGTCTGGTTGACCTCCTGGAGCGCCGGCATGACGGCCATGCACTCGATCACCAGGGCGTGCGGGCGGTACGCGGCGGCGCGCCGCACGATGCCGATCTGCTCGACGACGTTGGCGATGCCGAACTTGCGGTAGACCGGCTCCTCGGTGGCGTCCGGGTGGATGAAGCGGGCGGCGGTGCCGGTGGTCTTGGCGACCGTGACCAGATCACCGCCGCGCAGCGCGCCCGCACACAGCCGGGTGATGGAGCTCTTGCCGCGGATGCCGTTGATGAGCACCCGGGTGGGGATGAGGTCCAGGTTGGTGTAGTGGCGGCGCTGTTCGATCACCCCGGCGACCAGCACGATGGCGCAGCAGATCACGAGAACCGTGTAGAGGAAGAGCACGGCGGTCAGTTCCTTCCGGCCGGCTTGGCCGACGCCCCGGTGGCGGGGCGCAGCTGCTGGCGGATGAGTTCCAGGTTCCGTACGACCGCGCCGACCTCGTCGTGGTGCTGGGGGAACAGGACGGTCTTCCGGTCACCGCCGGCCAGCGCCTCGGCCTGGTCGGCGAGGTTGCGCAGGGGGCGGATGACGATGATGTGCAGCCAGCCCAGGCAGGCCACGGCCGCGGTCACGCCGAGCAGTCCGGCGAGCATGGTGTGCCGCTCGGCCGTGTACTCGGGCAGCTCCAGCCAGGCGGCGGGCTGGGCGCTGACGACCTGCCAGTCCAGTCCCTTGACCGCGCCGTTGTCGCGGAAGGGCGCGGCGGCGGCGATGGAGGAGTTCCGCGAGCGGTGCAGGATGGCGGTGCCGTCGGCGTCGCGGCGGGCCGAGACGGCCAGGTCGTTGAGGTGACCGCCGGGCAGCTTGGCGAAGGCGCGGTAGCCGTGCGCCTTGTCGGCCGCGATGATCCGGTGCTTCTTGTCGATCAGCCAGACCTGGCCGAGGCCGGGCCGGGTGACCAGGGAGATCAGGAACTGGGTGTCGTACTCGCCGACCACCGTGCGGCCCTTGCCGCCGGGCACCGCCGCGTAGGCCGCGACGGCCGGCTCCTTGCCGGAGGTGTTGAGCTGGACGACGGAGTCCGGGTGCGGCTTCTTCCCGTCCGGGTGCCGGGGGGAGTCACCGGCCCGGGAGAGGACCTTGCCGTCGCCGTCGAGGACGTAGACCGAGCGGTAGCGGCTGTGCTCGCGCAGGGTCGTCTCCAGGACGGTCTTGTCCGACCCGTCCTTGCCGTCGCCCGCGCCGACGATCTGCGCGACCGAGGCCACGTCGGCCCAGCCCTCGTTGAGCGCCTTGCGGACCCGGTCGGCGGCGGTGTCGGTGCGGCGGCGCTGGTCCTCGACGAGCTGCTGGGGCACGGTCACGGTGCTGCCGGCCCGGTTGAGCAGGAACAGCAGCGGCGCCGACCAGGCGAGCAGGACGGCGGCGCACACGATGACGGTGCCACGCGTGCCGAAGCCGCCGCGGGCCCGGCCGGTGCGGGTGGGACGGCCGCCGAGGCGCTGCTTGCGCAGGCTCTCCAGGGCGGCGCCGATCCGGGCCGGCTCCCTGCCCCGGAACTGGCGTACCGGGCGGTCCAGCTCGCCACGGCTGAGCCGGCGGCTCTCCAGGTACAGCTGGAGCAGCGGTCGTTGGACGGTCCGCAGCAGCACCCAGCCCACGACGAGGGCCAGGGCGAGCAGGATGCCCGCCGCCGCGAGCCCGAAGGCCTGGGTGCGCACCGCCGACATGTCCTCGGTCACCTCGACCGCGGTGATCACCGACAGGCCGAGGGCGCCCGCGGCGCTGGTCTCGCCGGGTGCGCGGCCGGCCGCCGCGTAGCCTACGGCCGTACGCTCCTCGCCGCGCTTGCCGCCGCCCATCAGATGGCCGCTGGCGCCGGGGTGGCCACCGGGCTCGGGGGTCTTGGCCGAGTCGGCGGCCGCGGTCCTGCGGGCCTTCTCGGCCCAGGACTTGCGGGCCACCGACGGGCCGTCGCTGGCCAGGACGGTACCGGCGGAGTCCACGACGAGAAGGGTGCGGTCCTCGCCGGAGGAGATGCCGGGGACGTTCAGGGTGCCGGAGGCGACGAGCAGCCGCGGCCGGTCGCCGCCGCGCAGGGCGGCCACGACGAGCATCCGGGTCTCGCCGGACCGCAGCTTCACCAGCCGCGGCCCCAGACCGAACGCCTTGCCGTCCTTGTCGTCCGGGGTGCCCTTGAGGACGGTGGCGAGCGGGATGTTCTCACCGCGCGCGGCCAGCAGGGTTCCGCCCACGGGGTCGATGACCGCGGTGCCGCGCCACTTGTTGTAGACCTTGCCGAGCTTGTCCAGGACGGTGTCGGCCGGTACCGGCTGGGGGCCGGTGAAGAGGGTGGCGGCGCGCTGGAGGTCGGTCGCGCTCTCGTCGAGCGAGGCGCGCAGCGAGAGGGCGCCGTCCTCGGCCACGTGCTGCTGGGAGGTCAGGACCGCCGCGTCGAGGCTCGCCCGGTCACGGTCGCCGAGGACCACCGCTGTCGCCCCCGCTACCGCCAGCAACAGGGCCAGCAGGGCGGCTATCGGCGGGCGGGCGCCGCCCAACAGCGGCATGTCCGCACGGCGGCGGGCCTTGCGTCGACGTGAGCCGCGCGAAGCGGACAACGGTATTCCTCTCGTCACGGCACGGGACATGCCGGGACCACGAGATACCTGTCACTGTCCGTCGCACTGCGTATATGTACGGTGAAACGTTCGGATTCTAAGGGAAATTCGAACGCTTTACCAAAACCGTAAGTGTCGACGCAATGCCCCAGCGCGTCAATGGGATCTTGATCACGCTGTCGGCGCACCTGCTCCGGTCAGGGTTTTTCCTGGACGGCGAGGGGCTGCAGTCCGTCCTTCTCGCCGCCCCGGTTCAGCACGATCCCGCGCGTCCGCTCGTACGCCGTCCGGTAGCGCGCCTTCTGCTCGTCCGAGAGCCCCTTGCCGCCGTCCTTCAGCGCCGCCGCCACGTCCACCACCCGGATCTTCGGCTCCAGCTCCACCAGCGTGGGAACGTACCGGGCGTCCGTCACCGACCACTTGCCGTTGTTCCGGGTGAAGGTGAAGCGGCCCATCACACCCTCCTCGGTGATGCCGAGCGGCTTGGCGTGCCGGGCCACCTGATTGCCCAGGCCGTACGCGACCCAGGTGCCGCGCACCTTCTCAAAGGGCTGCACGACGTGCGCGTGGTGACCGACGACCAGGTCGATGCCCGTCTTCTTGGCTATCAGCTCGGCCTGGCGCAGCTGGGTCTTGCTGGCCTCGTTGTGCTCCTCGCGACCCCAGTGGACGCTGGCGAAGACGACCTCCGCCCCTGCGGCGCGGGCGGCCTTCTCGTCCTTGGCCATCCGCTTCACGTCCACGGTGTTGACCAGCCACGGCTTGTCCTTCGGCACGGTCGTGTCGTTGAAGCCGTAGGCGTAGGACAGCTGGGCGACCTTCACCCCCTTGACGTCCATGATGAGAGGGGTGGCCGCCTCCTTGGCGTTGCGCGCCGAGCCGGTGTGCTTGATCCCCGCCTTGTCCAGCGTGTCCAGGGTCCGCTTCACGGCCTCCGGGCCGTGGTCGAGCGTGTGGTTGGACGCCGTCGAGCAGGTGTCGTAGCCGACATCCTTGAGAGTGGCCGCGATCTGCGGCGGCACGCTGAACTTCCGGTAGCCGAGGAACGGGCCCTTGGGCTCCGCCATGACGGTCTCCATGTGGCAGACCGCGAGGTCCGCCTGGCTCACCACCGGCTTGATCCCGGCCATGACGGCGCTGAAGTCGGGACCCTGGCCGCCCTTGTCCTTCGCGTCCTTGTTCGCCTGGTCGGTGATCTCCGGGTGAATGAGAATGTCACCGCCCGCGGCCAGCGTGAAGGAAGCGTCACCGGCCGGTGCGGCGTCCTCGCGGGTATAGAGGTAGCCTGCGGTCGAGGCTCCGGCGACGGCCGTGGCGGCCAGGACGAGGGCGATACGGCGAGAGCGCTTCACCGGGGTATTTTTACCAACATGAGGCTCAAGCCGGAAATCACCAGCACCGTGACGGCATCCGCGCTGCTCGGCGCGGTGGCGCTGCTCGGGCTGACCGGCTGCTCGAGCGCACCGAAGACCCCCCGCCCGCACCAGGGCGGCCGGCCCGTCGAATCCGCCGACCCCGGCGGCTCCGTCGACCTCCGGCAGTGGATCACGGGCTTCACCGACCGCATCACGCAGAGCGGCGGTTACCGCATCCCCACCGCGAGCGAGCGCCGCGCGATAGCCGACGGCGTTCGGCTCGTCCTCGACGGAAAGCAGCCGGAGGCCGAGCGCTCCCTGTCCGCCGTCGGCTACACCCTGCGCACCCTCGTCGACCGCGACGGCGGCATGGAGGTCGCGGAGATCGCCGACGCCACGAAGGACGGCGAGGCCCGGCGCGGCTGGGGGCGGATCTATGTGGACCTGCGCGGCCCGGTCCGTTGGTCGGTGCAGGTCCCGCACCCGACCGCCGACCAGCGCACCGAACAGCTCGGCATCGGCCTGCTGCGCAGCTCCCCCGGCGGCGTGCTCGTCCTCGCCGGCGCGCACCGCAACGCCGGGGCGGACGGCGACGAGCGGGCGGAAGAGGACGCGGCCGACGTCGCCCACCGCTCGGACTCGGTCTTCGCCGCCGTCTCCGACACCCTCGCCGACCGTCGGCTGCCCGCCGTCCAGGTGCACGGCTTCGCCGACAGCAGCTCCCCGGGCCACGACGTCGTCGTCTCGCCCGGCAAGGGTGACGCGGGACTGCCCGCCGCCCGCCGGCTGTCCAACGCACTGCGCAAGCTGCGCCTGCGCACCTGCGAGGTGTGGCAGCGCGACTGCGGAGGGCTGGAGGGCCGCACCAACGTCGAGGGCGACCACGCGGACTCGGCCGACGTCCCCTTCCTGCACGTCGAGCACAGCCGTCGGGTACGCGACGACGACCGGCTCCTCGCCCAGTCGGTCCGCGCCCTGACCGAGGTCACCAAGCGCTGGAGCACCGGCCGCCGGTAACGGCCAGGGCGATACCGGCGGATCCTCGTGGTCGGCGAGCGGCGTCCGGTGCGGGCGATCGCACGGCGAAGGCCCCCTCGTACCCGGGCGCACGCGGCGCGGCGAGTTCCCCCGGCCACCGCCGTGAGGTGCCCCCGGTACCGAGCACCCAAGAAATCCGCCGGACATGCCGAAGCGGGGGGGGGGGGGGGGGGGGGGGGGGTGGGGGGGGGGGGGGGGGGGGAGGGGGGCGGGGGGGGGGGGGGGGAGAGAAGCTA
>NZ_JBVIQR010000001.1:236752-254048 GCF_055576875.1 Streptomyces sp. NPDC033229
CGTGGTAGTTCCCCCCGCCCACCTCAGGGGTTTACCCTCGTAACGAAGCAACAAAAAACCCTACGGAAAATGAAGAAACACAGGACGGGCTAACCAGCCCGTCCGGCGCTCGGGAACTTCACCCGGCGGATCCGGGGCCCCCAAGCCCCTTCACCGCCCGTTCCGGCGCGTTACGCCGGAACGCTCGCCACACCCTGCGGCAGGAACCGCCGGCCGGCGGCCCGCTCGGAGACGCCCTCACGGTCCAGGTACGGCGTGATGCCGCCCAGGTGGAAGGGCCAGCCCGCGCCGGTGATCAGGCACAGGTCGATGTCCTGCGCCTCGGCGACGACGCCCTCGTCCAGCATCAGGCCGATCTCCTGCGCCACGGCGTCCAGCACCCGGTCGCGCACCTGCTCCTCGGTCAGGACGACGTCGCCCTGCTTCAGCAGCGCCGCGACCTCGGGGTCCAGCTCCGGCTTGCCGGAGTCGTAGACGTAGAAGCCGCGCTTGCCGGCCTTGACCACGGCGGCCAGGTTCGGCGAGACGGTGAACCGGTCCGGGAAGGCGCGGTTGAGGGTCTCGGAGACGTGCAGACCGATGGCCGGGCCGACCAGCTCCAGGAGCACCAGCGGGGACATCGGCAGACCGAGCGGCTCGACGGCCTTCTCGGCGGTGGCCACCGGGGTGCCCTCGTCGATGACGTTCTGGATCTCGCCCATGAAGCGGGTGAGGATGCGGTTGACGACGAACGCCGGGGCGTCCTTCACCAGCACCGCGGTCTTCTTCAGCTTCTTGGCGACGCCGAAGGCGGTGGCCAGCGACGCGTCGTCGGTCTGCTCGCCGCGGACGATCTCCAGCAGCGGGAGGATCGCGACCGGGTTGAAGAAGTGGAAGCCCACGACCCGCTCGGGGTTCTTGAGCTTCGACGCCATCTCGGAGACCGACAGCGAGGAGGTGTTGGTGGCCAGGATCGCGTGGGCCGGAACGACCGCCTCGACCTCGGCGAACACCTGCTGCTTGACGCCCATCTCCTCGAAGACGGCCTCGATGACGAAGTCCGCGTCGCCGAAGGCGGCGGCCTTGTCGAGCGAGCCGGAGACCAGGCCCTTGAGGCGGTTGGCCTTGTCCTGGTTGACGCGGCCCTTGAGCAGCAGCTTGTCGATCTCGCCGTGGACGTAGCCCACGCCCTTGTCGACGCGCTCCTGGTCGATGTCGGTCAGTACGACCGGCACCTCCAGGCGGCGCGCGAAGAGCAGCGCGAGCTGAGAGGCCATCAGACCGGCGCCGACGACGCCGACCTTGGTGACCGGGCGGGCCAGGGACTTGTCCGGGGCACCCGCCGGGCGCTTGGCGCGCTTCTGCACCAGGTTGAAGGCGTAGATGCCGCCGCGCAGCTCGCCGCCCATGATCAGGTCGGCCAGCGCCTGGTCCTCGGCGTCGAAGCCGGCGCGCAGGTCGCCGTTCTTCGCCGCGGCGATGATCTCCAGCGCGCGGTACGCGGCCGGGGCCGCGCCGTGCACCTTGGAGTCGGCGATGGCCTTGCCGCGGGCGACGGCCTGGTCCCAGCCCTCGCCGCGGTCGATCTCGGCCCGGACGACCTCGGTGTCGCCCTTGAGGACCGAAGCGGTCCACAGCAGCGACTGCTCCAGGAAGTCCGCACCCTCGAACAGTGCGTCCGCGATGCCCAGGTCGAAGACCTGCTTGCCGCGCAGCTGCTTGTTCTGGTTGAGCGAGTTCTCGATGATCACCGAGACCGCGCGGTCCGCGCCGATGAGGTTCGGCAGCAGCGCGCAGCCGCCCCAGCCGGGGACCAGACCGAGGAAGACCTCGGGCAGCGAGAAGGCGGGGATCGCCTTGGAGACCGTGCGGTACGTGCAGTGCAGGCCGACCTCGACGCCGCCGCCCATCGCGGCACCGTTGTAGTACGCGAAGGTCGGCACGGCCAGCTGCGACAGCCGCTTGAAGACGTCGTGGCCGCCCTTGCCGATGGCCAGCGCGTCCTCGTGGCGCTTCAGCAGCTCGACGCCCTTGAGGTCGGCGCCGACCGCGAAGATGAACGGCTTGCCGGTCAGACCGGCACCGACGATCTCGCCGGCCGTGGCCTCCGCCTCGAGCTGGTCGATCGCCGCGTTCAGGTTCGCGAGCGACTGCGGACCGAAGGTGGTCGGCTTGGTGTGGTCCAGGCCGTTGTCCAGCGTGACGAGCGCGAAGCGCCCGGCGCCGAAGGGCAGGTCGAGGTGGCGCACGTGCGCCTGGGTCACGACCTCGCCCGGGAACAGCTCGGCCGCGCCCTTCAGGAGTTCAGTGGTGCTCACTTGTTGCCTCCGTCGAAGTGCGGGTTCTCCCAGATGACCGTTCCGCCCATGCCGAAGCCGACACACATGGTCGTGAGGCCGTAGCGGACGTGCGGCTGCTCCTCGAACTGCCGCGCCAGCTGCGTCATCAGGCGCACGCCCGACGAGGCCAGCGGGTGGCCGAAGGCGATCGCGCCGCCGTACTGGTTGACGCGCGGGTCGTCGTCCGCGATGCCGTAGTGGTCCAGGAGCGAGAGCACCTGCACCGCGAAGGCCTCGTTGACCTCGAAGAGACCGATGTCGTCGATCGTCAGGCCCGCCTTGGCGAGGGCCTTCTGGGTCGCCGGGACCGGGCCGATGCCCATGACCTCGGGCTCGACGCCCGCGAACGCGTAGCTGACCAGGCGCATCTTGACCGGCAGGCCCAGCTCGCGCGCCACGTCCTCGGCGGCGATCAGCGAGGCGGTGGCACCGTCGTTGAGACCGGCGGCGTTGCCCGCGGTGACCCGGCCGTGCGGGCGGAAGGGGGTCTTGAGACCCGCCAGGTTCGCCAGCGTGGTGCCCGGGCGCATCGGCTCGTCGGCGGTGGCCAGGCCCCAACCGGTCTCGCCGGCCTCGGCGTTGGTGCGGCGAATGGAGATCGGCACCAGGTCGGCCTGGATCTTGCCGTCGGCGTACGCCTTCGCGGCCTTCTCCTGGCTGCGGACCGCGTACTCGTCGGCGCGCTGCTTGGTGATGTGCGGCAGGCGGTCGTGCAGGTTCTCGGCGGTCATGCCCATGAAGAGGGCGGACTCGTCGACCAGCTTCTCCGACACGAAGCGCGGGTTCGGGTCCACACCCTCGCCCATGGGGTGACGGCCCATGTGCTCGACGCCGCCCGCGACGGCGATGTCGTACGCACCGAAGGAGAGCCCGCCGGCGACGGCGGTCACGGCGGTCATCGCACCGGCACACATGCGGTCGATGGAGTAGCCGGGCACGGACTGCGGGAGGCCCGCGAGGATGCCGGCGGTGCGGCCGAGGGTCAGGCCCTGGTCGCCGATCTGCGTCGTCGCGGCGAGGGCGACCTCGTCGATACGGGCCGGGTCCAGGCCGGGGTTGCGGCGCAGCAGCTCCCGGATGCACTTGACGACCATGTCGTCGGCGCGGGTCTCGTGGTAGATGCCCTTCGGGCCCGCCTTGCCGAACGGGGTGCGGACGCCGTCGACGAAAACGACGTCCCTAGCGGTACGAGGCACGTTGGCTCTCCTCCAGATGCGGGATCGCTGCGCGCGGGCACGCCGGTACGGCTCCGCCGCGGTGCGGGCTGACACCGTCATGCTACTTGCGGGTAACCATGCTGCCCAGCCCCCCGGGCGGGAGCGTCGAAGGTCACATTCCGTGGGCCCTCCCGTGCGCCGGGCGAAGGGGGCCCGAGCCCATGCCAAAGGGCCCCCGCTCTGCCGTTTCGGCAGGGCAGGGGCCCTTCGGGCGGCCGGCTAGGCCACCGGCGAGGTCAGCGCCGTCACCAGGACGGGGGTCACCTGTTCGATCTGCCAGGGGCGGGCGCCGTGGGCGGTGAGGATCTCGGCCACGGCCTCCGGCGTCGGGTCCTTCGGGGGCTCCCAGCACAGCCGGCGGACCGTGTCCGGAGTGATCAGGTTCTCCTGCGGCATCGTCAGCCGCTCGGCCAGGGCCGAGACCGCGGCGCGAGCCGTCGACAGCCGTGCCGCGGCGACCGGGTCCTTGTCCGCCCACGCGCGCGGCGGCGGCGGGCCCGTCAGGGGCTGGCCGGGCTGCGGCAGTTCCGCGTCCGGGATCGCCTTGGCGCGGTCGACGGCGGCCTGCCACTGCTCCAACTGCTTGCGGCTCATCCGGTGGCCGAAGCCGGTCAGGGCCGCGAGCGCGTGGGCGTTCGCCGGCACGTTGAGGGCGGCCTCGATGATCGCGCCGTCACTGAGCACCTTGCCCGGCGAGACGTCGCGGCGCTGTGCCACCTGGTCGCGCGCGGTCCACAGCTCACGGACCACGGCCATCTGCCGGCGCCTGCGCACCTTGTGCATGCCGGAGGTGCGGCGCCAGGGGTCCTTGCGGGGCGGGGCGGGCGGGGCCGCGGCGATGGCCGCGAACTCCTGGCGGGCCCACTCCAGCTTGCCCTGCCGGTCCAGCTCCTCCTCCAGCGCGTCGCGCAGGTCCACGAGCAGCTCGACGTCGAGCGCCGCGTAGCGCAGCCACGGGTCGGGCAGCGGGCGGGTGGACCAGTCGACGGCGGAGTGGCCCTTCTCCAGGGCGTAGCCGAGGACGTTCTCGACCATCGCGCCGAGTCCGACGCGCGCGAACCCCGCGAGCCGTCCCGCGAGCTCCGTGTCGAAGAGCCGCGACGGCGTCATCCCTATCTCGCGCAGACAGGGCAGGTCCTGGGTGGCGGCGTGCAGCACCCACTCGGCGTCGGCGACGGCCTCGCCGAGGGAGGAGAGGTCGGGGCAGCCGACCGGGTCGATCAATGCGGAGCCGGCGCCCTCACGGCGCAGCTGGACGAGGTAGGCGCGCTGGCCGTAGCGGTAGCCGGAGGCACGCTCGGCGTCGACGGCGACGGGTCCCGTGCCTGCTGCGAACGCCGCGACGACCTCGGCCAGGGCATCGTTGTCAGCGACGACCGGCGGGATGCCTTCGCGTGGTTCCAGCAAGGGGATCGGCGCCGAATCGACGTCGTCCGGGGGAGCGCCCCCGGTGGTTCGCAGTGTCGTGTCTTCTGCGGTCTCTTGGGCGTCGGTCACCGGTCAAGGGTATCTGTGTATGGCAAGCGCCCGTCGACGGAACGTTCCGTCGACGGGCGCGGTGCGTTTTCGCGGGGTCAGTGGATGATGCCGGTGCGCAGTGCGACGGCCACCATTCCGGCCCGGTCGCCGGTGCCGAGCTTGCGCGCGATGCGGGCGAGGTGGCTCTTGACGGTGAGGGCCGACAGGCCCATCGAGACGCCGATCGCCTTGTTGGACTGGCCCTCCGCCACCAGGCGCAGGACCTCGACCTCGCGGCCGGACAGCTCGCGGTACCCGCCGGGGTGGCCGGGCGCGCCGGGCGGGCGGCGGTGCATCCGGGCCGCGGCGGCGGAGCCGATGGGAGCGGCGCCGGGGCGTCCGGGGAGGCCGAGGTTGGTGCGGGTGCCGGTGACGACGTAGCCCTTGACGCCGCCCGCGAGGGCGTTGCGCACGGCGCCGATGTCGTCCGCGGCGGACAGGGCGAGGCCGTTGGGCCAGCCCGCCGCGCGGGTCTCGGAGAGCAGGGTGAGGCCGGACCCGTCGGGGAGGTGGACGTCGGCCACGCAGATGTCGCGCGGGCTGCCGACCCGGGGGCGGGCTTCCGCGATGGACGACGCCTCGATCACATCCCGCACGCCCAGGGCCCACAGATGACGGGTGACGGTGGAGCGGACGCGGGGGTCGGCGACGACGACCATGGCCGTCGGCTTGGTCGGTCGATAGGCGAGGCTCGCAGGTTGCTCGAGGAGAACGGACACCAGGCCTCCAGGGGGAGTGGCGGTGACGGTGCCGACTTGGGGCTAAGCCGGGGCGATCCGTATGGGAAGGGTCACAAGCCTCTTCGGCACCCAACCGTCCCGCCTTTAGGGAATGATCACGAATTGATGAGTAACAATTCGGGCAATTCGGACGGCTGACCGATCAACGACTCTGCGGACCGCGCCGCTGCGGGAGCGTCACGACCCCGGCGTCCGGCGGCCCGCCCGGCGGCAGTCCCGCGATCTGGCAGAGCAGATCGCACCAGGCCGCGAGGTGCGCCGCGGTGTCCGGCGCCTGCGGCACGCCCCCCGGGCCGCTGGTGTCCGTCGGTGACCACGACGCCCGGATCTCGATCCGCGTCGACGGCTCCCGCTCCGCGAGCCCGCCGAAGTAGTGCGACCCGGCCCGGGTCACCGTGCCGCTCGGCGCGCCGTACGGCACCCGGCGGGCCTCCAGCGCGCCCGTCAGCCAGGACCAGCAGACCTCCGGCAGCAGCGGGTCCGCGGCCATCTCCGGCTCCAGATCGGCGTGCACGAGCGTCACCATCCGGAACGTACCGCCCCAGGCGTCGTGCCCCGCCGGATCGTGCAGCAGGATCAGCCGCCCGTCCGCCAGCTCCTCGTCGTCCACGACGACCGCCGCCTCCAGCGCGTACGAGAAGGGGGCCAGCCGCTGGGGGGGCGGGGTCGCGTCGAGTTCGATCTCCGGCCGCAGGCGCACTCCTTGCAGCCCGGCGACCGCCTGCCGGAAGACGGACGGGGAGCCCTCCCCGCCCGCGTCGTCCGGACCGTCCGAGAGGTGTCCCTGCGCCGCAGCCATGCCCGGAAGACTAGGCGGAAGAGGCCGCTCTTCCGGGGAGGACACCCACACGGGCGGGTCACTCGTTCGGCCCGTGCGAAGATTTGGGGCATGAGTGAGCGCAGCCAGCTTCAGACCGGCCGCACCGCGGCGCACGACTCGGCGTTCCTGCGGGCGTGCCGACGCGAACCCGTACCGCATACCCCGGTCTGGTTCATGCGGCAGGCGGGACGCTCCCTTCCCGAGTACCGCAAGGTCCGCGAGGGCACCGCCATGCTGGAGTCCTGCATGCGCCCCGACCTCGTCACCGAGATCACCCTCCAGCCCGTGCGCCGCCACAACGTCGACGCCGCGATCTTCTTCAGCGACATCGTCGTCCCGCTCAAGGCCATCGGCATCGACCTCGACATCAAGCCCGGCGTCGGCCCGGTCGTGGCCCAGCCGATCCGCAGCCGCGCCGACCTCGAGCGGCTGCGCCCGCTCGACGCGGACGACGTGACGTACGTGACCGAGGCCATCGGCATGCTCACCGCCGAGCTGGGCGCCACCCCGCTCATCGGCTTCGCCGGCGCCCCCTTCACGCTGGCCAGCTATCTCGTCGAGGGCGGCCCGTCGCGCAACCACGAGCACACCAAGGCGCTCATGTACGGCGACCCCGAGCTGTGGGCCGACCTCCTCGACCGCCTCGCGGACATCACCGCCGCCTTCCTGAAGGTGCAGATCGAGGCGGGCGCCTCGGCCGTGCAGCTCTTCGACTCCTGGGTCGGCGCCCTGGCCCCGGCCGACTACCGCCGCTCCGTCATGCCCGCCTCGGCCAAGGTCTTCGACGCCGTCGCCGACTACGGCGTGCCGCGCATCCACTTCGGCGTCGGCACGGGCGAGCTCCTCGGCCTCATGGGCGAGGCCGGCGCGGACGTCGTCGGCGTCGACTGGCGCATCCCCATGGACGAGGCCGCGCGCCGCGTCGGCCCCGGCAAGGCGCTCCAGGGCAACCTCGACCCGGCCGTCCTCTTCGCCGGCCACGAGGCCGTCGAGACCAAGGCCCGCGAGGTCCTGGACGCGGCGGCGAAGCTGGAGGGCCACGTCTTCAACCTCGGCCACGGCGTGCTCCCCACCACCGACCCGGACGCGCTGACCCGCCTGGTCGCGTACGTCCACGAGCAGACGGCGCGCTAGCGCTGGGCCGTGGCGTGTGCACCTCCGCTGCGCGGCGGTGTCCTCAATCGCCGGACGGGCTGGAAGTGGCTGAGCTCAGCCATAACCAGCCCGTCCGGCGATTGAGGACGCGCCCGCAGGGCGCTGGCCGCCGCAGGCGGCAAGACCGGGCCGGACACGGCCTGGGAATCAAGCCCCTCCGGCCACCGCCGCCGCGGCTTTGCGCGCCGCGACGAGCACCGGGTCCCACACCGGCGAGAACGGCGGGGCGTAGCCCAGGTCCAGTGCCGTCATCTGCTCCACCGTCATACGGGCCGTCAGCGCCACCGCCGCGACGTCCACCCGCTTCGCCGCGCCCTCCCGGCCGACGATCTGGACGCCGAGCAGCCTGCCCGTTCGGCGCTCGGCGAGCATCTTCACCGTCATCGGGCGCGCGCCCGGGTAGTACCCGGCGCGGCTCGTCGACTCCACGGTGACGCTCACGAACTGCAGCCCGGCCGCCGTGGCCTGGGCCTCCAGCAGGCCCGTACGGGCGATCTCCAGGTCGCACACCTTGCTGACGGCCGTGCCGACCACACCCGGGAACGTGGCGTAGCCGCCGCCGATGTTCGAGCCGATCACCTGGCCGTGCTTGTTGGCGTGCGTGCCCAGCGCGATGTGCCGGGTGCGGCCGGCCACCAGGTCCCAGACCTCCACGCAGTCGCCTCCCGCCCAGACGTTCCCGTGGCCGCGCACCCGCATCGCCGGATCCGTCAGCAGACCGCCCGACTCGCCGAGCGGCAGCCCCGCCGCCCTGGCCAGCGACGTCTCGGGACGCACCCCCAGCCCCAGCACCACGACGTCGGCCGGGAAGCGTCGCTCCCCGGCCACGACCGCCGTGACCGCGCTGTCCGGGCTGCCCGGCCCTTCCGGGCCGGTGACGATCGAGGTGACCTCGGTCCCCGTCACCACCTCGATGCCCATCCCGCACATCGCCTCCCGGACCAGGGCACCCATGTCCGGATCCAGGGTGGCCATCGGCTGCGCGGCACGCTCGATGACCGTCACCTCGAAGCCGCGCAGGCCCAGCGCCTCCGCCATCTCCACCCCGATGTACCCGGCGCCGATCACGACCGCCCGGCGCGGGCCCGCCGGGTCGAGCTTCGCCAGCCCGTCGATCAGCGCCCGGCCGTCGTCCAGGGTCTGCACCCCGTACACCCCGCGCGCGTCGATGCCCTCGATCGGCGGCCGGACCGGCCGTGCGCCCGTGGCCAGCACCAGTCGGTCGAAGCCGTGCCAGCGCTCCGTGCCGGACTCCAGATCACGCGCCCGCACCCGCTGCCCGGCCACGTCCAGCTCCGTCACCTCCGTGCGCGTCCGCAGATCGATGCCGCGCCGGCGGTGCTCCTCGGGGGTGCGGGCGATGAGCGCGTCCGGCCCGTCGACCACACCGCCCGCCCAGTACGGGATGCCGCACGCCGAGTACGAGGTGAAGTGGCCCCGCTCGAACGCCGTGATCTCCAGTTCGTCCGGGCCCTTGAGCCTGCGCGCCTGCGAGGCCGCGGACATGCCCGCCGCGTCCCCTCCGACGATCACCAGTCGCGTCGCCGCCATCGCGTTCCCGTCCTCTCGTCGTCCGTCCGGTCCCTCACGCCCCACGCTACGGGGGGCCGGGCCGTCCGCCCCGGCCGGGGAAGGCGAGGAAGACCGTTTCGGCGCCGCCCCGGAGCCGGATGTCGAAGCGGTACGTGCGGTGGCCGCCGCCCGCGTCCGGCGTGGCCAGCAGGGTGGCGCGCCGGGCGGGCGGCAGGGCGTCGATCAGGGGGTCGTGCTCGGGGAAGGCCAGGTAGGCGCGGGTGAACAGATGACGCGTCAGGCCCGGGGCGAGGAGACACACCGCGAGATAGGGCGCCCCGCCGGGCGGCAGGGTGCGCAGCGCGTAGTGGCCGTCGTCGCGGGTGACGACACGCGCGAAACCCGTGAAGACGGCACCGTCGCGCCGCAGGCTGCCGGGCGCGCCCACGAGCGAACCGTCGGGGGCGGCCTGCCAGAACTCCAGCAGCGCCTCGGGCACGGGCGCCCCGTCGCCGTCGCGGACGCAACCGTGCACGGTGATCGTGTCGGGGTGTCCGACGGGGGCCGCTTCGCCGCCGCCGGGGAACGGCAGGGCGGTGCCGTGGAAGGGGCCGATGGTCTGCGCGGGGGTGGCGGGCAGGGACATTCAGCGGCCCTCCTCGGCCCAGGTGGCGCCCGGCCCGTCCAGGACGATGTCCCAGCGGTAGCCCAGGGATCGCTCCGGTTCGTTCAGCCCGGGGTCGTAGGCGGCGATCAGGCGTCGGCGGGCGGTGGTGTCGCGGACGGAGGTCCAGATCGAGTCGTAGGGCAGCAGCGGGTCCCCGGGGAAGTACATCTGGGTGACCAGGCGCTGGGTGAACGCGCTACCGAAGAGGGAGAAATGCAGATGGGAGGGGCGCCAGGCGTTGTGACGGGTGACATCGGGATAGGCGCCGGGCCGGATGGTGGTGAAGCGGTAGCGGCCGTCGTCGTCCGTGAGACACCGGCCCGCGCCCGTGAAGTTCGGGTCGAGGGGCGCGGCGTGCCGGTCCATCCGGTGGACGTAGCGGCCGGCGGCGTTGGCCTGCCACAGCTCCACCAACTGGCCGCGCACCGGGCGCCCCCGGCCGTCCAGGACCCGCCCGCCGACGGTGATCCGCTCGCCCAGCGGCTCCCCGCGGTGCCCGAGGGTCAGATCGGCGTCGAGCGGGCTCACGTCCGCCGCGCCGAAGACGGGCGCGCGCAGTTCGACGGCGTCGGGATCGAGGAGGTGGGGGACGGGCCGCTGCACGGGGTGGCGCTCGGGGCGGCCGAGGTACGGAGGGACGGTGCCCGGCCCCTCGCCGGCCGCGATCCCGACGAAGTCCTCGACGTCACGGCCGGTGTCCTGGGCTAACGGTTCGGTGGCTGCCATGGCCAGGACCTACCCCGGTGCGCGGGCCCTTGATCCCCGCGCGCCCGTCTCCCGCAGGTTCCCGGCCGGTTCGGCGGCCGCCGCGTCCCACCGGTCAGCGTTCGAGAACCAGCGCCTGTCCCTGCCCGACACCGATGCACAGCGCCGCCAGCCCCGTACCGGAGCCCGCCGCCGCGAGCTGGTGGGCGACCGACCCCGCCAGCCGGGCGCCGGAGCAGCCCAGCGGATGGCCGATCGCGATGGCGCCGCCCCGGGCGTTGACGATGCCGGGGTCGAGTTCCGGCCATTCGGCGAAGCAGCCCAACGCCTGGGCGGCGAAGGCCTCGTTGAGCTCGAAGTGCGTCACGTCGCCGAAGCCTCGGCCCGCCTTGGCCAGCGCCCGCCGTACCGCCTCGACGGGACCGAGACCGAACAGATCCGGTTCGATGCCGGTGACGGCCGAGGCCCGTACCCGGGCCAGCGGCTCCCGGCCGGTCAGCCGCAGCCCCTCCTCGTCCACGAGCAGCAGCGCGGCGGCACCGTCGTTCAGCGGCGAGGAGTTGCCCGCGGTGACCGTCCCGCCCTCCGTGCGGAAGACCGGCTTCAGCCGCGCCAGCGCCTCGGGGGAGGTGGCATCGCGGATGGTCTCGTCCCGCGGCAGTTCGACGCCGGGAAGCGGCACCACCTCGGCGTCGTACGCGCCCTCCCGCCACGCCCGCGCCGCCTTCTCATGGCTGGCGAGCGCGAACGCGTCCTGCTGCTCCCGGGTGATGCCGTGCTTGTCCGCGATCAGTTCGGCGCCCTCGCCGAGCGAGGTCGTCCACCGCGGTTCCATGGCCGGGTTGGTCATCCGCCAGCCGAGGGTCGTCGAGTACATCCGCTGGTCGCCGGCCGGGAAGGCCCGCTCGGGCTTGGGCAGCACCCAGGGGGCGCGGCTCATCGACTCGACGCCGCCCGCGACGACCACCGACGCGTCACCGAGGGCGATGGCGCGGTACGCCTGCACGACCGCCTCCAGACCGGAGGCGCACAGCCGGTTGACGGTCGCGCCGGGCACGCTCACCGGCAGCCCCGCGAGCAGCACGGCCATCCGCGCGACGTTGCGGTTCTCCTCCCCGGCGCCGTTGGCGTTGCCGAGGACGACATCGTCGATCCTGGCCGGATCGAGGTCCGGGGCCCGCTGGACGAGGGCCCGGACGACGTGTGCGGCGAGGTCGTCGGGTCGGACGGCGGCGAGGGCGCCGCCGTACTTGCCGACGGGGGTGCGGACGGCGTCGACGATGTAGACGTCACGGATGCGGTCGTTCATGGCTTCTCCATCAGCGCTCGGGCGGTCGGCGGTCGACGTCGTGTCCGCGCGCGCCACCGCACGTGTTCGCCCGGTGAACGCTCGTTCATGATCGGCCGGTGACGAGTCTCGGCGGGCCGCCGGGCCCTGTCAATGGGCGTGCGGGCGGCCCCGGGGGCCCCGGGGACGGGCGGCGTTGTCTGAGAGAGTGGGCCCATGAGCGCAGTGGACACGCGTACGAACCATGTGGTCGTCATCGGTGGCGGGATCTCGGGGCTGGCGGCGGCCCACCGGCTGTCGCGGGGCGGCGCGAGGGTCACGGTCCTGGAGGCGTCGGGCCGGCTCGGCGGCAAGCTCCTGGCGGGCGAGATCGCGGGCGTACCGGTGGACCTCGGGGCCGAGTCGATGCTGGCGCGGCGGCCGGAGGCCGTCGACCTGGCCCGCGCGGTCGGCCTCGCCGACCGGCTCCAGCCGCCGGCCGTCACGACGGCGGCACTGTGGACGCGCGGCGGTCTGCGGCCCATGCCCAAGGGCCATCTGATGGGCGTGCCCGGCGCGCTGGCCCCGTTGGCCGCCTCCGGGGTGCTCTCCGACGAGGGCCTCGCCCGGATCGCCCGGGACGAGGAGCTGCCGCACACGGAGACCGGCGAGGACGTCGCCGTCGGTGCCTATGTGGCGGAGCGGATGGGCCGCGAGGTCGTGGACCGGCTGGTGGAGCCGCTCCTGGGCGGCGTCTACGCGGGCGACGCCTACCGCATCTCGATGCGGGCGGCCGTCCCGAAGCTCTTCGAGGCGGCGCGCACCCACCGCTCGCTGGCCGAAGGCGTACGGGCCGTCCAGGCGCAGGCCGCCCGGGAGCAGGGTGACGCGGCCGGACACGGCGGAGCGGGCCGGGAGGTCGGCGACGGCGGACCGGAGCGGGCCGGGGCCGGCGCGGACCGGCCGGTCTTCATGGGCATCGCCGGTGGCATCGGGCGGCTGCCCCTCGCCGTCGCGGACGCCGTGCGCGCGGCGGGCGGGGAGATCCGTCTCGACACGCCGGTGGTGGCCGTGCGGCGCGGGGCCGACGGCTGGCGGATCGAGCTGGAGACGGGGACGCTCACGGCGGACGCCGTCATCCTCGCCACCCCCGCGCACGACGCGGCCCGCCTGCTCGGGTCCGTGTGCCGGCCGGCCGCCACCGAGCTGGCCGCCGTCGAGTACGCCTCCATGGCCCTGGTCACCCTGGCCTTCCGTCGCCCGGCCGTGGAAGGGCTCGCGCACGGCAGCGGCTTCCTGGTGCCGCCCGTCGACGGCCGCAGGATCAAGGCCTCCACCTTCTCCAGCAACAAGTGGCAGTGGAACGCGGACGCCGACCCGGATCTCTTCGTCCTGCGTACCTCGATCGGGCGGTTCGGCGACGAGGAGGATCTGGAGCGCGAGGATTCCGAGCTGGTATCGATGTCGCTCAAGGATCTCGGGGACGCGGTGGGCCTCGCGGCGACGCCGGTCGACACCCGTGTCACCCGCTGGCACGGCGGACTGCCGCAGTACCCGGTGGGGCATCTGGACCGGGTCGCCCGTGTCCGCGAGCACGTCGCGAGCCTGCCCGGCCTGCGGGTCTGCGGCGCCGCCTACGACGGCGTGGGCATCCCGGCCTGCGTCTCCAGCGGTCACCGGGCCGCCGACGAGGTCCTCGGGACCCTGGCGGCGGGCACCGAAGGCCGCAGGGGAGAATAGGGACATGACTGACGCCCCTCAGAAGACCCCGAACGCCGGCAAGAAGGCCAAGGACCTCAACGAGGTCATCCGCTACACCCTCTGGTCGGTGTTCAAGCTGCGTGACGTCCTGCCCCAGGACCGGGCGGGCTACGCCGACGAGGTGGAGGAGCTGTTCGCGCAGCTCGCCGAGAAGGACGTCACCGTGCGCGGTACGTACGACCTGTCGGGTCTGCGGGCCGATGCCGATGTGATGATCTGGTGGCACTCGGAGACCTCGGACGCCCTCCAGGACGCGTACAACCTCTTCCGCCGCACGAAGCTCGGCCGCGCGCTGGAGCCGGTGTGGTCGAACATGGCGCTGCACCGCCCCGCCGAGTTCAACAAGTCGCACATCCCGGCGTTCCTCGCGGACGAGACGCCGCGCGACTACGTCAGCGTCTACCCCTTCGTGCGCAGTTACGACTGGTACCTGCTGCCCGACGAGGACCGCCGCCGCATGCTCGCGGACCACGGCAAGATGGCGCGCGGCTACCCCGACGTGCGCGCCAACACCGTCGCCTCCTTCTCGCTCGGCGACTACGAGTGGATCCTGGCCTTCGAGGCCGACGAGCTGTACCGCATCGTCGATCTCATGCGCCACCTGCGCGCCTCGGAGGCCCGCATGCACGTCCGCGAAGAGGTGCCGTTCTACACCGGTCGCCGTCGGGCTGTGTCGGAGCTGATTGCGGGTCTGGCGTAGCCGGACGGCGGTCAGGGCCGGCCGTCCGGCCGTCGGGTTCGCGTTGAGCGCGTAGGCCTGTCCGGCGGATCTTCGGCTGCGGGCCCGTCGTTGCCGCCTACGGTGGCGAGCGCCCTGCGGGCGCGTCCTCAAACGCCGGACAGGCTGGTTTCCGCTGGGCTCATTCCAGCCCGTCCGGCGCCCCCGGACACCGCCGCGCAGCGGTGGTGCACCTCACGTCCTCCCGGCCGTCAGGCCCGTGTCGTGCCGCTCGTCGGCTGGGGCTCCGGGCGGGCCGCGCAGTATGTGCGGCGCCCGGGTACCGCGCCGGTGAGCAGATAGCGCTCGGTGTGGCGGTTCACGCACGCGTTCGGGCCGCCCGCGATGCCGTGGGTGCCCGCGCCGCGCTCGGTGACCAGCGCCGAGCCCGGCAGCCTGCGCTGAAGTTCCAGCGCCCCCCGGTACGGCGTGGCCGCGTCCCGCTCGGCGGCCAGCAGCAGCGTGGGCGGCAGCGCGCCCTTCGCCACCCGGATCGTCAGCGGCTTCTGCTGGGGCACCCGCCAGAACGCGCACGGCAGGTTCATCCAGGCGTTGTCCCACGTCTCGAAGGGCGCCCGGCGGGCGAGCCGGGTGTTGTCCCGGTCCCAGACCGCCCAGGAGCGCGGCCACGGCGCGTCGTTGCACTCGACGGAGGTGTAGACGGCGTTGCTGTTCTCCTCCGCCCGCGCGGCCTCGGGGTCGGGCGCGGCGAGCACGCGCAGCGGCTCGTCGTCGCCGCGCAGATACGCGGACAGGGCGTTGGCCCCCCGCGCCCAGAAACTGTCGGCGTAGCCCATCTTGAGGAACGCGGACTGCAGCTGCCCCGGCCCGACCGTCCCGCCCGCGGGGCGCCGGGCGAGCCGTGCCCGCGCCGTGTCGTACGAGGCCAGCACCTGCCGGGCGGTGCGGCCCAGGTGGTAGACGTCGTCGTGCCGGGCGGCCCAGCGCCGCCAGTCGGCCCAGCGGGTCTCGAAGGCGGCGGACTGGTCGAGGTTGTTGCGGTACCAGACCTGGCTGGTGCGGGGGTCGACCACGCTGTCGAAGACCATGCGGCGCACGTGTCCCGGGAACAGCGTGGCGTACAGGGCACCGAAGTACGTGCCGTACGACGCCCCCATGTAGGAGAGCCGCTTCTCGCCGAGGGCGGCGCGCAGCACGTCGAGGTCACGGGCGTTGTTCAGGCTCGTGAAGTGCTGGAGGTCGCTGCCCGCCTTCCGGGCGCACGACCGTGCGTACGCCCGTGCCTGCGCGACGCGCTTCTTCTTGTAGGCGGCGGAGGGGTGCTGCGGCGACTGGGTGGGGGCCTTGGCGAACCGCTTCGGGTCCATGCAGGACAGCGGCGCCGAGCGGGCGACGCCTCGCGGGGCGTAGCCGACGAAGTCGTACGCCCGGGCGGTCGCGTGCCACTGCGCGAGGCCGGCGAGCAGCGGGAACCACATGCCGGAGCTGCCCGGCCCGCCGGGGTTGTAGACCAGGGAGCCCTGGCGCTGAGCGGGGGTGCCGGTGGCGGTGGAGCGGCTGACGGTGAGGCGGATGTGCTTGCCGTTGGGACGGGAGTAGTCCAGCGGTACGGAGACCGTGCCGCACCGGATCGGCTCCGGGAGCTGTTCGACGGCCGGGCAGGCGCCGAACGCGATGCCCTTGGCGGCGGCCCGCTCGGCCGCGAGGGCCACGCCGCGCGCCTCGGTCCGCCCCTCCGGCGGGAGGGTGTGGCCGACGCCGTCGGCCGGGGTGGCGAGTCCGGTGAGGACCAGGGACCCGAGGATTCCGTACAGGGCTGCTGTTCTCACTGCTCATCCCTTCACGCCAATGCGACAAAAGGGATAATTGGTTCGGCAGTTGATGTTGTAAAGCACCACGGAGCAGTGTCGGTCGCAATGCGCCCGAAGAGGGGTGCCCCGCAGGCGCCGTACGGGCCCGCCCGGCTGTGGACACCGGGCACTGGCGAGGCCCCGCGATCGGGGGGACGTCGCGGGGCCTCACTCGCTTCAACGGGCGGGAAATTGGGTTGGTTCCCGCGCTTCTGCGGCAGTATGGCGGATGGGGGTGGTAGGAGTGCGCGAGCCGCCGGGCGCGAAGAGGACCGGGGACGGAAAGAACTACGATCCGGAGCGGCTGTTCCTGCCGCCCGACGACGATCTCGCCCCGAACCGCCCGGGCGAGACGCTCCGCGCGCGGCTCGACGCGTCCGGCACCGGCCGGACCCGGCTCGCCCTCGCCCGTCTCCTCGGCCGCAGGCCCGTGGAGCACGAGTGGCGCACGGCGCTGGCCGGTGAGCAGCTCGTCGGCACGGCGCTGGAGGAGCTGACAGCGGGCGGCTGGGAGGTGGTGCACTCCATCGTCCTGCCGGGCGACGCGATCATCGCCCATCTGCTGATCGGCCCCGGCGGGGTCTTCTGCGTCGGGGTGACGCACGCCCGCAAGAGGCGGGTCCTGATCGAGGACCCCCTGGTCCGGGTGGCCCGGGAGCGCCGGCCGCGCCCGCACCTGCGCGACGCCCGGCGGGACGCGGCGCGCTCGTCGCTGGTGCTGTCCCGGGGCTGCGGCTTCCCGGTGCGGGTACGACCGGTGCTGGTGGTCGTCGGAGCCACGAGCGTGGAGGTACCGGCCGTGCCGGAGGACGTACGGGTCCTGCGGGAGCGGGAGATCCCCGAGCTCGGCACGCCGGCGGGGGTCCTGCATCCGGACCGGGTGGCCCGCATCCACACGGTGGCACGGAACCGCCGCGTCTGGCTGTGGGCGTGACGAGGCGTCAGGAACGGTGGGCCCTGTCCGGCGGACCTTCGGCTGCCGACCGTCTTTGCCGCCTGCGGCGGCGGGCGCCCTGCGGGCGCGGGGGGGGGAGGGGAGGGGGGGGGGGGGGGGGGGGGTATGGACGACCCGACGAAAGCAAGTAGT
>NZ_JBVIQR010000001.1:254058-256878 GCF_055576875.1 Streptomyces sp. NPDC033229
TGTGGCACGGACCCCCACAGTCGGATGTGTGTTGTGGGGTTGCTCCCAGCCACATCCACCCCGTCCGGCGCTTGAGGACACAGCACAGCAGCCCTAACGGGCGCCGCCCACGAGCAGCTGCCGCAGCAGGGCCTCGTCCATGGCGGTCAGCTGGCTGACGAAGCGGGTCAGCACGGCCTCCCGGTCCGGGCGGCCGTCGAGGACCTTGTGCATCCGGCGGGCGGCCAGCCCGCAGTCGTCGGTCACGGGGGCGTAGGCGTACGCCCGGCCGCGCGGGGTGCGGGTGAGCACCTCCTTGGCGTGCAGCCGGGACAGGATCGTCACCACCGTGCTGTACGTCAGCTCGCCCGCGAGCCGGCCCTGGACCTCGCGGGGGGTCAGCGGGCCCTCGGCCCGCTGCAGCGCCGTGAGGACCTCGCCCTCCAGCGCCCCGTTCGCGCGGCGCCGGCCCTGACGGACCACGGTGGTAGGTGTGCCTGCTGACATTCCTGCGGCGTTCTCTCTGCTCGTCTTCCCGCCCGGTACGACCGGGATGTTCCTCGTCTACAGAAGTGTAAAGGCGTAGTGAGGCTGCTCCCGCCACCCTTTTCGGCCCTCCGGGAGCCGATCCCCCAGAACCCGAGTGAGGCCACGGGACGACTGTGACGGAACTGGCATCCCGGGGATTTGACCCGGGTCGTAGGGTCAAGCGGTGTTCGAACGTCGAAATGGGCCGCACGCCCGGAACCACGCCGCCCCGGCCCGCCGCCCTCGGCCCGCCGCCCACCTCCTCGGGCGGCTGCGTCCCGCCTACCCCCGCCCGGGGCGGCGCGGCTTCCGCCGGTGGGTGCCGTCGTGGCGCCAGAGCCTCGGTGTCACCGCGCTCGTCATCGGGGCGTTCGCGGCCCTCGTCGGCGTTCTCTACGCGCGCACGGAGATACCCACCGACCTCAACGCCTTCGCCACCCAGCAGGACAACGTCTACTACTGGGCCGACGGCACCGAGATGGCCCGTACCGGCGAGGTCAACCGGCAGGACACCGCCCTGGAGAAGGTCCCCGAGAAGGTGCGCTGGGCGGCGCTGGCCGCCGAGAACGAGACCTTCTACTCCGACAGCGGGATCTCCGTCAGCGGCATCACCCGCGCCCTCACCAGGATGATCACGGGCGGTGAGACCCAGGGCGGGTCCACCATCACCCAGCAGTACGTGAAGAACGCCTACCTCAACCAGGAGCAGACCTTCACCCGCAAGATCACCGAGATGTTCATCGCCATCAAGCTGGACAACAAGATGACCAAGTCGGAGATCCTGGAGGGCTACCTCAACACCAGCTGGTACGGGCGCGGCACCTACGGCATCCAGCGCGCCGCCCACGCCTACTACGGCAAGGACGTCTCGCAGCTCAACGCGAGCGAGGGCGCGGTGCTCGCCTCGCTGCTCAAGGGGGCCGCCCTCTACGACCCGGCGATCAGCCGCGCGAACCACGAGCGGGCCGTGGAGCGCTGGAACTGGATCCTCGACCGGATGGTCACCATCGGCAGGCTCTCCCCGAAGGAGCGGGCCGGCTACACCACGTTCCCCGAGCCCAAGGCCCCGCCCAAGCCGGCCGGGCTGAACGGGCAGACGGGCTATCTCGTGGAGACCGCCCGCGCCTATGTGAGCGCGCACACCGAGGTCTCCGACGCCGACTTCGACCTCGGCGGCTACCAGATCCGCACCACGTTCGAGAAGCCGAAGGTCGAGGCGCTGAAGAAGGCCGTGGCGGACGTCCGGGGCCGGCTCGACCCCGAGCGTCGGGAGGCCGACCGGAACGTCCGCATCGGCGCCGCCTCGGTCACCACCGACGGTCGCATCGTCGCCCTCATCGGCGGCCCGGACTACCTCAAGCAGGGGTTCAACGACGCCAACTCCTCCGTCGTCCCGGCGGGCACCGCCTTCACCCCCTTCGTCTACGCGGCGGCCCTGCGCGACGGCGTCGAGCGCGAACGCGGCAAGCCGCGGGTGCCCGTGACCCCGGCCACCGTCTACGACGGCAACGACAAGGTGACGATCCGGACGCCCGAGGGCCCGTACTGGGACCGCTCCGGGAAGATCGTCAAGGCGCGGAACGAGGGCGGCAAGTCCTGGGGCAAGGTGTCGCTGCGGGACGCGGTCGTGAAGGGGATCAACGCCCCGATCATGCAGCTGGGCATGGACGTCGGTCTGGACCGGGTGGGTCGTACGTCCGTGCAGACGGGACTGCTCGCCTCCAGCCTCGGCCCCCGGGTGCCCGCCTTCTCCCTCGGCACCACCACGCCCAGCGCCATCCGGATGGCCGGGGCCTACGCCACCTTCGCCGCCCGGGGCACGCACAGCGAGCCGTACTCCGTCACCCGGCTCACCCGCAACGGCGACGCCGTCCCGGTGGACAAGCCGACGGCCGAGCGGGCCCTGCCCGCGTCCGTGGCCGGCGCCGTGGACGACGCGCTGCGCGACACGGTCCGGCGCGGCACCGCCGGTGCGGCACGGGCCGCCGGGGCCGATGTGGCGGGCAAGGCGGGCACCGGCCCGGACAACAAGTCGGCCTGGTTCGTCGGCTACCGCGGCACGCTCTCGACCGCCGTCTCGCTCTCCCGCATCGACCCCGGGAGCCAGGAGCTGCAGCCGCTGACCGGCCTCGGCGGCGCGGCGAAGTCCGCCTCCGGCAGCCCGTACCCGATCGGCATCTGGACGGCGTACATGACCGAGCTGGGGAAGTGACGGCCGTGGGGGGGGGGGGGAGGAAGAGGGAGGGGGGGGGGGGGGGGGGGGGGGGGGGGGGGGGTGTGGGGGGGGGGGGGTGGGGGGGGGTATGGCGGACA